>NZ_CEXQBZ010000037.1:0-12163 GCF_982712965.1 Neisseria flava
GATTAAATTTAAATCAGGACAAGGCGACGAAGCCGCAGACAGTACAGATAGTACGGCAAGGCGAGGCAACGCCGTACCAGTTTAAAGTTAATCCACTATAAAAAATAAAAGGTCGTCTGAAAATCTGTTTTCAGACGACCATTTTTGAAATTGCAGTCAGGTCATCGTTACCTTATCAACGGTTCAAATTACCTAGTCAGCTAAAAGCCTGCCACACCACCCAAGCAATGATTGTCCAAGCAAATACCACTCCCGCTGCCAATATCATCACAAATACCAGCCAGACGGCAATCTCTATCTTACGTCCGGTCAATACGCGCCGTACTTTCCGCAGGCCGCCATGCCGATATGGGCGGCGCAGAACGGAAATGCGCTTTTTGCCGTAGCTCAGGAAATCCCAAGTAGCGGCAAAGAATTCGAGAACGCCAGATACAAAATCCAATACCACTATTTAAACTCCGTAAAATATACTGGCGTTATAGTAAATCCAAACAAGGAATCCCTATTCCGTCATTTACGCGCAGGCGGGAATTCGAGCCCTGATTTATCAGGAATATTTAGAGGTTGCCGCGACTTTAAACTTCTGGATTCCCGCCTGCGCGGGAATGACGGTAATTGAATCTTCCCTGTTCCAATCCGCTGTAAAAACGTTTTCAGACGACCTTTTTGATGTTCGGGTTTACAACCCCAACTCCCCCCAAATCTCATCAATCTTAGCCGTAACCGCAGGGTCTTTTTTGATCACACGTCCCCATTCTCGGTCGGTTTCGCCCGGCCATTTGTTGGTCGCGTCCAAGCCCATTTTGCCGCCGAGTCCGCTGACGGGGCTGGCGAAGTCGAGATAGTCGATGGGCGTGTTTTCCACTAAAACGGTGTCGCGCACGGGGTCCATGCGCGTGGTGACTGCCCAGATGACTTCTTTCCAGTCGCGCACGTTTACATCGTCATCGACCACGATGATGAATTTGGTGTACATAAACTGGCGCAGGAACGACCAGCAGCCCATCATCACGCGCTTGGCGTGTCCGGCGTACTGTTTTTTCATGCTGACCACCGCCATGCGGTAGGAACAGCCTTCGGGCGGCAGGTAGAAATCGGTGATTTCGGGGAACTGCTTTTGCAAAAGCGGTACGAACACTTCGTTCAACGCCACGCCCAAAACCGCAGGTTCATCGGGCGGTTTGCCCGTGTAGGTGGAGTGGTAAATAGGGTTTTCGCGCATGGTGATGCGCTCAACCGTGAACACGGGGAAATGGTCCTGCTCGTTGTAATAGCCCGTGTGGTCGCCGTATGGGCCTTCCAACGCGGTTTCGTTCGGATGGATGACGCCTTCCAGTACGATTTCGGCACGGGCGGGCACTTGCAAATCGTTGCCGATACATTTCACCAGCTCCGTCCGTGAACCGCGCAGCAGTCCGGCAAACTGGTATTCGCTCAAGGTATCGGGAACGGGCGTTACTGCGCCCAAAATGGTGGCAGGGTCGCAACCGAGCACGACGGCGACGGGATACGGCGTATCAGGATTGAGTTTACGGAATTCCTGATAATCCAACGCGCCGCCGCGATGCGACAGCCAGCGCATAATCAGCTTGTTTTTGCCGATTAGTTGTTGGCGGTAAATGCCTAAATTTTGGCGTTTTTTGTGCGGCCCGCGCGTGACGGTCAAGCCCCATGTTACCAGCGGCGCAACGTCTTCCGGCCAGCAATGCTGAATCGGAAGTTTATACAAATCAACGTCTTCACCTTCCCACACGATTTCCTGACACGGCGCGTTTTTCACCACGTTCGGCGCCATGCTCCAAATGTCTTTCAGCAGCGGCAGTTTGGAAAACGCGTCTTTGATGCCTTTGGGCGGTTCGGGTTCTTTCAAATACGCCAGCGTCTGCCCGATTTCGCGCAGCTTGGACACGCTGTCCGCACCCATGCCCATCGCCACGCGTTCGGGCGTGCCGAACAGGTTTGCCAACACGGGATAATCGTAACGCGTGCCGTCGGGCTTAATTGGGTTTTCAAACAACAACGCCGGCCCTTCGGCGCGCAGCACGCGGTCGGCGATTTCGGTCATTTCCAAATGCGGGGAAACGGGGTGGGCGACGCGCTTGAGTTTGCCCTGCTGCTCGAGCATGGCGATGAAGTCGCGTAGGTCTTTGTATTTCATGTTGATCCTTATTTGAGGTCGTCTGAAAACCGAATTTTGGATTTCAGACGACCTCAATCATAGATTGCAATATAGCTTCGGGGCATTCGCTGTTTTCGGCAAAAAACCAATATTCATATGTAGGAAATCGTCGCGTTGTTTACACTTTTTCTACGGCGGACAGCTTTTGTTTTTGCTTGAATGATTCTTAGGCAGCTATCCGGCATTATCAAGAACAGAGCGGGTTTCCCGTGTCTATCGACATTCTTGACAATGCCGGATAGCTGCTCAAACGGGTCTTCAAGCAAAAGCCAAAAGTGTAAACAACACTGTTGATTTCTACACACTATGGGTTGTGAATACTGAACTTCCAGCCCTTGTAGCAAAAATCTATCCACGTCTCGCCCGTAACCCAATCCGATACGAAGTCGGTAGGCATTCCGCCGAAATGGACAATTTTCCGCAGCAGGCTCAATGGCGGGTAGGTTTGCGGCAGTTGCAGGAACAGGCGGGAGCCGTCGGACATGGTTCCGTTCAGCAGAGGACGGTTTGCCATTTGGTCCTTAATCGTCTGCACCGAATGCCGCCTCTATCCTTGCATGCGCTTCGGCATATTCTATGCCGTGATAAAAGTCGCGCACCAGTGGATGTTCGCTGCCTTGATGTAGTTGCAGCAGGGGACGTCGGTTGTCGGACTGGGTAACGACATTGCAGTGCAGACCGAAGGTGTCGGATTCGTAAGGGGGCAGCCAGTTGCAGATCATGCCGAAATAAACGACGTTTTCCGGATTGTCGTGAAAGTGGCTTTGATAGTCGTTAAAACTCTTTTCGCTGACAGATACCCACACCCCGTATTCCAGCGTTTCCTCATGCCCGATAATCGGAATAAGCAGCACCGCGCGGATAAAACGGTCGGTTTGGTCGGAATAACGGATGATACAGAAATCAGAATCGCATTCTGCTTGATAAGCAATGCGTTCTCCTTCACTAAGTTGGTCATAGGGGGCGGGAGTAGCAAAGCAGAGCGCCGGCATGTCTTCATGTTTTTCGCCGCAGGAAGCGCAAGTGTACATGATGAATTCCTTTTGAGTTTTAGGCGTGGCTGGTTTTCAGACGACCTTCGTTTTATTTGGGGCATTTAAAACAACCAATGCAGTAATCCGACAGCCATCAGCACCGCCGCGATACACGCTAAGAGCGCGCAGATTTGCAGGGCTGTCGAGTTGGTTTTGGGGTAGCCCATCAGGTTGGGTAACGGGTTGGACGGCAATATCATGCCGTAGACGAATTGAAGCAGTCCGCCTGCAACCATAGGCAATGTAAATACCGGCAATATCAGGCTGATGGCGGCAAGTACGAGGCTGATTCTGAACATCCATATCGCCGGATAATGCCCTTTTCCGGCATCATTGCAGCGCTTTTCCAGCCAAGTGCTTTGATAGTGCAGCAGGCCGTAAAGGGCGATGGCAAAGACTTGTACTGCGCCGCCGATTTGCCGGCTGATGCCGCAGTAATGCAGACATGATTGGGACAACCACAGCAATAGTGCGGACACTGCGCTGATGCCCAGCAAAATGGGCAGGTTTACTGCTGCAAATCGCGTACGGCTGGCGCGGCGGTTGTCGAAGGGATCGGGCCTTTCGTCGTACAGGATGAAGCCGTCGGGTTCTTCGGAGTATGTGTTCATGATGTGGTGTGGTGAGTGATGATTTAGTTGTAATGTGGTGTTTTGTGTTTTCAGACGACGTCTTTGAATGGTTTATCAAACGTCGTCTGAAAATAAAGGTACAGCTTTGTATTTTAATGGCGATGCAGTTTAAACAGCAGCTTTCCGTCGCTGTTTCAGACGACCCCTGCGCCTTACCAATTCACGCGCACTGCCCTGCTGCCGAGCAGGTTTTCCAGTTCGTCGAATAACGCGGAGCTCGGCGTAACCATCCATTTCGGCGGCACCTGAAACTTGCCCGACGCTTTGTCGTTGCTGTACGACAGTTTCAGCGGGATGTGCGGCGTGTCGGGCAGGCGGTGGGTGGTGAGGATGGCGGCGAGGCGCGTGATGTCGTGGCCGGGGGCGAGGGCGAGGCTGAGGCTGCGGGCGTAACGTTCGCGCGCCATTTGCAGGGTCATGACTTGGTTTGCCATGATGCGCAGCCCGTCGCCGCCGCCGTAGTCGTCGCGGCTGACTTTGGATTCGATAATCAGCACTTGGTCGGACTTGAGGTAGTCGGCGCAGTTTTCCAGCGTGTGGCCGCTGACCATGATTTCAATCTGTCCGCTCAAATCTTCGAGGCTGACGAAGGCGATTTTGCCGCGTTTGCCCATCATGGTGCGCACGGCGGTCACGAATCCGGCGAGGCGCACGCTGTCTTGCGGTTTCAGACGGCCTAATTTGGTCGGGGCGATTTGGCGGACTTCTTGGGCATACGGGCCGAACGGGTGACCGGACAAGTAGAAGCCGATGACGGTTTTTTCTTCGGCGAGTTTTTCCGATTCGCTCCACATGGGCGCGTCGACGAGCTGCACCGGTTCGATGGCGTCTTCCATCATGTCGAAAAGCCCGCCCTGATTGGCGTTGGCGGCTTTTTGGTCGGCGTTGTTCATGGCGAGGTCGATGTTTGCCAAGAGCATGGCGCGGTTGGGTTCGATGCTGTCGAACGCTCCGCCGCGTATCAGGGCTTCGAGGGTGCGGCGGTTCATGTGCTCTTTACCGACGCGCTCGCAGAAGTCTAAGAGGCCGGTAAATTTGCCGCCGCTTTGTCGCGCGGCGATGATGGATTCGACGGCGGCTTCGCCCGTGCCTTTAATCGCGCCGAGTGCGTAGCGGATTTTCATGTTCGGATACGGCGTGAAGCGGTAGTCGGATTCGTTGATGTCGGGCGGCAGGAACTCGATGCCGTTGGCGCGGCAGTCGTCGTAGAAATGCTTGAGCTGGTCGGTGTTGTCCAATTCAGACGACATGGTTGCCGCCATAAATTCGGCGGGGTAATGGGCTTTGAGCCATGCGGTCTGGTAGGAAATCAGAGCGTAGGCGGCGGCGTGGGATTTGTTGAAACCGTAGCCGGCGAATTTTTCCATGTAGTTGAAGATTTCGTCGGATTTTTCGCGCGAAATGCCTTGTTTCGCCGCGCCTTCGGCGAAGATTTCGCGGTGTTTCACCATTTCTTCAGGTTTTTTCTTACCCATGGCACGACGCAGCAAGTCCGCGCCGCCGAGCGAGTAGCCGCCGATAATCTGCGCCGCCTGCATCACTTGTTCCTGATACACCATAATCCCGTAGGTTGGCGCGAGGATGCCTTCGAGCAGCGGGTGGATGTATTGGAATTCCTGACCTTTCATGCGCGCAACGAAGTCGGGAATGTTGTCCATCGGGCCGGGGCGGTAGAGCGACACGAAGGCGATAAGTTCTTCAAACTTGGTCGTGTGCGCCGTTTTCAGCATTTTTTTCATACCGGTCGACTCGAACTGGAAGACGGCGGTGGTGTTCGCGTCGCGGAAGATTTTGTAAGCGGCTTGGTCGTCAAGCGGGATTTTGCCGACATCGACAATATCGCCGGTGGTGTTTTTGATGTTGTTCTGCGCCATTTCGATAATGGTCAGGTTGCGCAGGCCCAAAAAGTCGAACTTCACCAAACCCACGTCTTCCACGTCGCCCTTGTCATACATGGATACGGGCGAGGCGGATTCGTCCGCCTGATACACGGGGCTGTAATCGGAAATCTTACCCGGCGCAATCAACACGCCGCCCGCGTGCATACCCAGACCGCGCGTCAGGTCTTCCAGCTTTTTCGCCAGCGTAATCAGTTCGTCCGCTTCTTCCGCTTCGATCAATTCCTGAATCTGCGGCTCCGCCTTCATCGCGTCGTCCAGACCCAAAGGTTTGTTGGCTTCCAGCGGAATCAGCTTCGACAGTTTGTCGCACAGGGTAAACGGCAGTTCCAGCACGCGCCCCACGTCGCGGATTACCGCTTTGGACGACATCGTGCCGAAAGTAACAATCTGGCT
Organism: Neisseria flava; assembly: GCF_982712965.1. Lineage (NCBI taxonomy): Bacteria > Pseudomonadati > Pseudomonadota > Betaproteobacteria > Neisseriales > Neisseriaceae > Neisseria > Neisseria flava. The sequence continues at coordinate 6,140 of NZ_CEXQBZ010000037.1, forward strand.
TACCGCCTCCGCGCCGTATTTTTCGCGCACATATTCAATCACGCGCCCGCGGTTTGCCTGACAGAAGTCCACGTCGAAGTCGGGCATGGAAACGCGTTCGGGGTTTAGGAAACGTTCGAACAGCAGCGCGTATTTGAGCGGATCAAGGTCGGTAATCTTCAATGAATACGCCACCAGCGAGCCTGCACCCGAACCGCGTCCCGGCCCCACCGGACAGCCGTGCGTTTTCGCCCAGTTGATAAAGTCTTGTACGATAAGAAAATAGCCGGGGAATTTCATCTGGATGATGATGTTCAACTCAAAATCCAGCCGCTCCTGATATTCTGGCATTTTCGCCGCCCGTTCCGCCTCATCGGGATAAAGCTGAACCATGCGTTCTTGCAAGCCCTCGTTGGACAGCTTCACCAGATAATCGTCCAGCGACAGGCCGTCGGGCGTCGGGAATAAAGGTAGGAAGTTTTTGCCCAGCGTGATATGGATATTGCAGCGTTTGGCAATTTCCACCGTGTTTTCCAAGGCTTCGGGCAAGTCGGCGAAACGTTCCAGCATCGTTTCCGGCGGAATGAAAAACTGGCTCGGCGTAAAATCGCGCGGACGTTTCTTGTCCGTCAGCACCCAGCCGCCCGCGATGCACACCCGCGCCTCGTGCGCGTTGAAATCGTCGCGGCTCATAAACTGCGTCGGATGCGTCGCCACCACAGGCAAACCCAATTCCTCCGCCAGCTTCACGCTGCCCGAAACGCAAGCCTCCCATTCTGGGCGTTCGGGCAGGCGTTGCAGCTCCAGATAAAACGCATCGGGGAACCACGCCGCATATTTCAACGCCGCCGCACGCGCCGCCTCTTCATTGCCGTTCAACAGATTCACGCCCACTTCGCCGTAATGCGCGCCGCTCAAACAAATCAAGCCGCTGTTGTCGCCGTTTTCCAGCCATTCGGGATTGAGTTCCGCATGATGGATATTGCGGTCTTTGCCGACATAAGCCGCCGTCAAAAGCTCGCTCAGGCGCAGATAGCCCACATCGTTGCGGATAATCAGCATAGCGCGGAACGGCTTGTCGGGCGCATTCGGATTGCCTATCCATACGTCCGCCGCGCCGATGGGCTTAATCCCCGCGCCGCGGCAGGCTTTATAGAATTTCACCAAACCAAATTCGTTCATCAAATCACTGATGCCCAAAGCAGGCAAACCGTATTCCTGCGCTTTGGCAATCAGTTTTTTAATCCGCACCATACCGTCGGTAATCGAAAACTCGGTATGTAGGCGCAGGGGGATATAGGTCGGCTCGGTCATGGCAAAATCGGCGTGAACAATAAAAGGCGTATTGTAGCAGGGTTGGAAAAAGGTCGTCTGAAAACGAGTGAAGCGGGTTTCGCTAAAACGGACAAAGTGAATTTCGCTAAAACGAACGTATTGATTGGGCTTTCAGACGACCTTGAAAGAAAAATGGTATATAAAACAGAAAAAATTTTCCATTCTATTTAAATTTTATAAAAAACAAAATAAAAACCGACCAATGTACAAATTTAGCATTCAAACGGTATGAAGTTTCCGAAATTTTACGATTTAATTACAACAAAATCTGATATTAAAATATGAAAAACGGGAATTAATATTGCATTTGCAATTCCAGCGGGTACAATGACGCAAAATGCCTATCGGCATAGAGAATGCGGTTTCCTGCATATTTCAATATCAATAAAGACCGCCTGATACGGTTGTATCGTGTTTCAAAAGGGATATATCAGAATGCTCCATATCAAAGTCGTCGTCGTCGGTAGTATCAACATGGATTTAGTAACCCGCGCCACCCAATTCGCGCGCGCGGGCGAGACTTTGCTGGGAAGCTCATTCCATCGCTACATGGGAGGCAAAGGTGCCAACCAAGCAGTTGCCGCCGCACGCCTAGGTGCATGCGTAACCATCATCGGTGCAGTCGGCGACGACGATTTCGGACTGGAAATGGTAACCAACCTCCGCCACGAAGGCATATGTACCGATTATGTCCAAACCATCATGGGACAAAACAGCGGCATGGCAAACATTACCGTTGCCGACGAAGAAAATTCCATCATCGTTATTGCCGGTGCAAATATGTATCTGACCGTCGCCGACATCGAAGCCGCAGAAGAACGGTTTGCCGAAGCCGACATCATCCTCAGCCAGCTTGAAATTCCGATGGAGTGCGTGATGGCTGCATCAAGGCTGGCAGCAAAATACAATAAACCCTTCATCCTCAATCCTGCACCCGCCCGCGCCATCTCAAAAGAATTGCTGGAACAAATTACTATCTTAACGCCCAACCGCTACGAGCTTGCCGCCAGCCTGGGAGCGCCGCAAGGCTTGTCCTCCGAAGAGTTGATTTTGAAATCCCCCTGCCCCGTCCTGATGACTTCAGGTAGCAAAGGCGCCGTATATAAAGACCCTAAAGGCCGCCTGCGTCATGTTTCAGGTTTTAAAGTACAAACCTCCGACACCACGGGTGCCAGCGATGCCTTCAACGGCGCATTGGCAGTATTCTGGCACGAAGGCATAGACATCGCCGTACGCAAGGCCTGCGCCGCTGCCGCCCTGTCTATTACCCGCTCTGGCGCACAAAACGGAATGCCTTTCGAATTCGAGCTAAGCGGCTTCCTCGCCTCTCAAAAATAAGGTTTGATGCGGCATATTTCTCCCTTAGTCAACATCGTCTGAAACTGCCACATATAAATAAATCGGAATTAAGGTCTAATCTTCATTTCGGTACATAAATAAACAGTCATCACAATAAAAACGTCGTCTGAAAACCCTGTATTCCAGTTTTCAGACGACGTTTTCTTATTTTCCTATCAACGCGTTACCGGTTTATATTTAATCCGTTTCGGTTTCGCGCCCTCTTCGCCGAGTCGGCGTTTCTTATCGGCTTCATATTCCTGATAGTTGCCGTCGAAGAACACCCATTTCGAATCGCCTTCGCAAGCTAAGATATGCGTGGCAATGCGGTCGAGGAACCAGCGGTCATGCGAAATCACCATCACGCTGCCGGCAAATTCTAGCAATGCGTCTTCCAGCGCGCGCAGGGTTTCTACGTCGAGGTCGTTGGACGGTTCGTCCAGCAGCAAGACGTTGCCGCCGCTCAACAAAGTTTTCGCCAAGTGCAAACGTCCGCGTTCGCCGCCGGAGAGCTGCCCCGCGATTTTGCTTTGGTCGCTGCCTTTGAAATTGAAGCGTCCCAAATATTGGCGGGCGGGAATTTCAAACTGACCGACCTGCAAAATGTCGCGACCTTCGGCAATGTTGTCAAACACGGTTTTGTCGTTTTGCAAACCTTCGCGGCTTTGGTCAATCAGGCTCATTTTCACGGTTTGCCCGATTTTCACTTCGCCGGAATCGGGCTGCTCTTTGCCCGCAATCATTTTAAACAGCGTCGATTTACCCGCGCCGTTCGGGCCGATGATGCCGACAATCGCGCCCGCAGGCACTTTGAAGCTCAAATCGTCTATCAATACTTTATCGCCAAACGATTTGGAAACGTTCACAAATTCAATCACTTCGTTACCCAAACGCTCGGCGACGGGAATAAAGATTTCCTGTGTTTCATTGCGTTTTTGGTATTCGTAGTTGCTCATTTCTTCAAAACGCGCCAGACGCGCTTTGGACTTGGCTTGGCGGCCTTTGGCATTTTGGCGCACCCATTCCAATTCCTGCTTCATCGCCTTCACGCGCGCGGCTTCGGATTTCGCCTCGTTTTCCAAGCGTTTTTCTTTCTGCTCCAGCCAAGACGAGTAATTGCCTTTCCACGGAATACCGTGTCCGCGGTCGAGTTCCAAAATCCATTCGGCGGCATTGTCGAGGAAATAGCGGTCATGCGTTACTGCGACGACTGTACCGGGAAAGCGCACTAGGAATTGCTCCAGCCATTCCACCGATTCCGCATCCAAGTGGTTGGTCGGCTCGTCCAGCAGCAGCATATCGGGTTTGCTCAACAAGAGTTTGCACAAGGCAACGCGACGTTTTTCACCGCCGGACAAATTGCCGATTTTGGCATCCCATTCCGGCAGGCGCAGCGCATCGGCGGCGATTTCCAATTCATGTTCCGCACCGCCGCCCGTGGACGAACCTGCCGCAATAATCGCTTCCAAGCGGCCCTGTTCTTCTGCCAGCGCGTCAAAATCCGCATCGGGATTGGCGTACTCGGCATACACTTCTTCCAAACGTTTCTGCGCCGCCGCCACTTCGCCTAAACCGCTTTCCACTTCCTCGCGCACGGTTTTCTCAGGATCAAGCTCCGGCTCTTGCGGCAGATAGCCGATTTTGATGCCGCCCATCGGCACGGCTTCGCCCTCAAATTCCTTATCCACACCCGCCATAATCCGCAGTACAGTAGATTTACCCGCGCCGTTCAAACCGAGCAAACCGATTTTCGCGCCGGGGAAAAAGGAAAGGGAAATGTCTTTAATGATGGTTTTCTGCGGCGGCACAACCTTGCTCACGCGCAGCATAGAATAGACGTATTGTTGGGACATAGTATTCTCAATTCGGTCAAACAAATTTCAGACGACCCATTTTAACCGATTGCACCGATTGTTGCTTGCACGGATGATATTTAGAGGGGAAACAGATGGGATGATTAAAAGGCTTGTTAATCACTTTTTGATTATTTTGATTCATAAATTTGTTTGTTATTCACAAATGAATACCAAAACTCTTTATGAATCATTTTTTATAAAATTTGATTGACAAACTTGCTTGTGCATCACAAATAAGCGACAATACTTTTTATTGATTAAAAATCGAATTTTTTGATTCACAAAAAAATTTATATGAATAAATTACTCAATTTTGATGATGCTGTTCAGTATCACTACAATCAGTTTCCCCCGAAATCACTCAATTACACCCTACTGATACCTAGCCTGCTCACAGCGACCGATGCCTTAGCACGCTACGATCAAATGTTGAAAAACATGCACAACAGCGAAATTTTACTTGCCCCCTTACGAAACCAAGAAGCGGTTATTTCTTCCCGTATGGAAGGCACAATCAGCACGATGGACGAAATTATGCAATATGAAGCAGATTTTGGTGAGGGTAATGATTCCACCGAAGTCCGCTCGGACATTGTAGAAACCGTGTTGTATCAACGGGCATTGAAAAATGCGCAAGGCGCAATAGAAGATGGTTATCTATTCAACAAGTTTTTATTGAAAACCATGCACCAACAGCTTTTATCTTATGGACGTGGTGCCAACAAATCCCCCGGCACATTCAAGCATGAGCAGAACTATTTGGCAGACAAAGGGAAAAAATCTATTCTTTTCATCCCGATAAGCCCTGAAAAATTGGAAGAAGGTTTGGACAAGCTATTTGATTACATCAATGGCGATTCAACTCCGATTTTGGCGAAAACCGCTGTATCCCATCTTGAATTTGAAGCACTTCACCCATTTCAAGACGGCAACGGGCGGATTGGTCGGATGTTGATTACCTTAATGCTTTGGCAGGCAAAAGCCATCAGCGCACCACATTTTTATATTAGCGGATATTTTGAGGAACACAAAGAACGCTACACAGAATTGATGCGCCAAGTTTCTCAAACCGGAGATTGGAACGAATGGTGCCAATTCTTCTTTGAAGCCATCTATTGGCAAGCAGTGCATAACCTTGAAATTGCCCAAAGCATTCATGCACTTTATGAAGAAATGAAGTTCATTTTTACCCAAACACTCTCCTCCAAACATTCACTTGCCGTGTTAGATTTTGTTTTTACTTATCCCGTTTTCCGAAACAGCCGATTATCAGAACTGGCCAACATCCCACCTGCAACTGCAAACCGTTTCACCAAGGCATTGTTGGAAAAAGGTATCTTGACATTAAAAGAAGAAGCAAGCGGAAGAAAATCGGCATTGTATTCGTTTGAGAGGATGATGGAGTTGGTGAGAGTTTAATGAAAAAGGTCGTCTGAAAGTTTGAACTGGCCCCCAAATCTTGGACACTCATAAAAGCCTATTCAGGCGCTCTGTGCAAGCTGGGTTCTGTATGCGA
>NZ_CEXQBZ010000038.1:0-11873 GCF_982712965.1 Neisseria flava
CCTCGCCTTGCCGTACTATCTGTACTGTCTGCGGCTTCGTCGCCTTGTCCTGATTTAAATTTAATCCACTATATTTCAAATTTAAATTCGTTAAATTTGAAATAACGGATTTATCCCGCTTTCTATAGTAAACATACTTAACTTTAAATCCGGCATGTCATCAAATGCCGTCATTCCCGCCTGCGCAGGAGTGACGACAGCCGGTAAGTTGCGTATTGTAAATAAAGTAATTTAGCTATAGTTTAGAATGTTGATAGGGCAGGGATACTTGCCGCAATTTTAAAAAAGGTCGTCTGAAACCCGAATCCGGATTTCAGACGACCTTTTTTCTACATCAATAAACGATGTTCAGCAGGCAATCAATAGAAGCCTTCACGCTCTTCGCGGGTGGAGATGTAGATGTTTTTCACCTGCGTGTAGGCGGCGAGCATCATTTTGTGGGTCTCGCGACCGATGCCTGAAGTTTTGTAGCCGCCGAACGGTGCGCCTGCGGGCAGGCGGTTGTAGCAGTTCACCCAAACGCGGCCGGTTTCCAGTGCATTGGAAACGCGCAGGCAGCGGTTGATGTCTTTGCTCCACACTGCGCCGCCCAAGCCGTATTCGCTGTCGTTCGCCATTTTGATGACTTCTTCTTCGGTTTTGAATTTAATCACGGTAGCAACCGGGCCGAAGATTTCTTCTTGGGCGACGCGGGCGCTGTTGCTGCCGGCTTCGATCAAGGTCGGCTCGACAAATTCGCCTTTGCCCAATTCGCCTTCGATTTTTTTACCGCCGGTGATGATGCGGCAGCCTTCCTGTTCGCCGATTTTGACGTATTTCAAAATGGTTTCAAGCTGACCGGCGTTGACTTGCGAACCCATTTGGGTATCGTCTTCCCAAGGCAGGCCGACTTTGATTTTTTTGAACTCTTCAGCCAAGGCGTTGACGAATTTGTCGTAAATGCCTTCTTGTACGAAGATGCGCGAACCGGCGCAGCACACTTGGCCTTGGTTGAACAAAATACCTTTTTGCGCGCCTTCGAGGGCTTTGTCAAAAGGCATGTCGTCAAAGAAGATGTTGGCGGATTTGCCGCCCAGCTCCAAGGTAGCGGGAATCAGCATTTCGGCAGCGGCGATGCCGATGTGGCGGCCGATTTCGGTCGAACCGGTAAAGGCGAGTTTGTTGAAGCCCTTGTGGCGCAGCATGTATTCGCCGGATTTAGAACCGCGTCCGGTAATGATGTTCAACACGCCTTTAGGCAGCAAGTGGTTGATTTTTTGAGCAAACGACAACAGGCTCAGCGAAGTGCTGGAAGACGGGTGGATAACGATGGTACAGCCTGCGGCGAGTGCGGGGGCGATTTTCCAAGCCGCCATCAGGAAGGGGAAGTTCCACGGAATGATCTGACCGACTACGCCGATGGGTTCGCGCAGGACAATAGACAGGTCTTCGGAGTCAAGCTGGGTGGCGGTGCCTTCTTCGCCGCGGATGACGCTGGCGAAATAACGGAAATGGTCGGAAGCCAGCGGGATGTCGGCGGCGCGGGTTTCGCGGATAGGTTTACCGTTGTCCAGCGTTTCCTGCAAGGCGAACAATTCCAAGTTTTCGTCAATCACATCGGCGATTTTGTTGAGTATGGCGGCGCGTTCGGTGGTGGTAGTCTTGCGCCATGTTTTGAATGCTTCTTGCGCGGCGGCAACCGCAGCATCGACATCGGCATCGGATGCATCGGTAAATTTAGCTAACAATTCTCCGTTGGCGGGATTGTAGGAATCCAAAAGCGCGCCGGGTTTGGTCCACACGCCGTTAATCAAGAGGCCGTACTCTTTATCAAACACATTTAAATCTTTTGCCATGATGCTGTCTCCTTAGTTGTCTTTCTTAGGTTTTGGACGTTCCTCAAACGTCGTCTGAAAATAGAATAGTATTTTTTCTCTTTCAGTTCAAGCATTAAAAGTGATAACGTTCTCAAAATTCCAAATATGTAATTTTCTAAAATAGGAAATCCAATCCGATAAGGCTTGACCCCGCATGGAAATGAAGCGGGTTTGTTAATGTAATTAAAGTTTTCAGACGACCTTTTTTACATGATATGTGTAAGAATTTTTCAGCGTCTTGGTGGGCATATTTTCAGGCAGGCAAAATGTTATGGTATAACATTTTATTTCTTATTTTTCAAAAAGATAGGGTGTTGACACAGCGAAATGAAGGGGAGTATTCTCATTTACAGGAGGGGTTACCTCCTACCCGACCTTTTACGGATTTCTGACGAATGCCAAGGAGAACACCATGAAGATGCAAGCAGTTGTTGTGAATCAAAATGTAGCAGGCGATGTAGAAGTTGTAGAACGCGAAGTGCGCCCGTTGGAATACGGCGAGGCGTTGGTTGAAGTCGAATATTGCGGCGTGTGCCATACCGACTTGCACGTTGCGGCAGGCGACTACGGCGAAAAACCGGGACGCGTGTTGGGACACGAAGGCATCGGTATCGTCAAAGAAGTCGCTCCGGGCGCGAACGCCCTGAAAGTCGGCGACCGCGTCAGCATCGCATGGTTGTTCCAAAGCTGCGGTTCGTGCGAATACTGTAATACCGGCCGCGAAACCTTGTGCCGTTCCGTATTGAACGCAGGCTACACCGCCGACGGCGGTATGGCGACCCACTGTATCGTTGATGCGGACTACGCCGTCAAAGTACCCGACGGCCTCGACCCTGCGCAAGCTTCCAGCATTACCTGCGCCGGCGTTACCACTTACAAAGGCGTGAAAGTTTCCGGCGTGCGTCCGGGACAATGGATTGCCGTTTACGGCGCGGGCGGTCTGGGCAACTTGGGTGTCCAATACGCGAAAAAAGTATTCGGCGCACACGTTGTCGCCATCGACATCAACGATGAAAAACTGGCATTCGCTAAAGAAAGTGGCGCAGATTTGGTCATCAACGCCGCCAAAGAAGACGCAGCCAAAGTGATTCAGGAAAAAACCGGCGGCGCACACGCAGCCGTTGTTACCGCCGTATCCGCCGCCGCGTTCAACTCCGCTGTGGACTGCGTCCGTGCAGGCGGCCGCGTCGTTGCCATCGGTCTGCCGCCCGAATCTATGGACCTGTCCATCCCTCGTCTGGTCTTGGACGGCATCGAAGTGGTTGGCTCACTGGTCGGTACGCGCAAAGACTTGGAAGAAGCCTTCCAATTCGGTGCGGAAGGCTTGGTCGTACCGAAAGTCCAACTGCGCGCCTTGGACGAAGCTCCGGCAATCTTCCAAGAAATGCGCGAAGGCAAAATCACCGGCCGCATGGTTATCGACATGAAAAAAGAATGCGGCTGCGGTCATCATTAATTTGATGTAGGCAGTTGACTAAAAAGGTCGTCTGAAACCTTGTTTTGGGTTTCAGACGACCTTTAATTTATCGGCATGAAAATAAAAAACTTGCGCCGTCATTCACGCACCGACAGGTATGATCGCAGTTAACCCAACGAATGGCCAAATCTCTAAATCTTCGCAAGTATTCTCATAAAAAGGTCGTCTGAAAAACCTGAAATCCGTTTTTCAGACGACCTTTTGTTCCACCTTACAAGCGCGTGACGCTCAAGACGCCTTTGACGTCGCCGAGGCTGGCGAGGACGCGCGGGAGGTCGTTGACTTGTTTGACTTCGAGCGTGAACCTCATGCTGGCTTCCAAGTCGCGGGACTGGGTTTGCACGGCGGTAACGTTGAGTTTGTGGCGGGCGAGCGTGTCGGATACGTCGCGTAAAAGCCCTGAGCGGTCTTGGGCGCGGATTTCAACATCGACGGCGAACACTTGTCCTTCCTGTAATGCCGCCCAGCTTGCGTCCAACACTTTTTCGGGCGCTTGTTCGGCGAGGTGTTGGAAAGAGGGGCAGGTTTTGCGGTGCACTGAAATGCCGCGTTCGCGGGTAACGAAGCCGACAATATCGTCGGGTGGCGCGGGTTTGCAGCATTTGGCAAGCGTGGTCATCAAACCGTCTTCGCCGTCGATGAGAACGCCGGTTTTGCCGCCTTTTTTGATTTTGGACTGTTTGACGATGGTGGTTTCGCTGACAGGTACGGGCGGCGGTTCATTCAGCGTGCCGCAGGCTTTCTGGATGGCGCGGTTGGAAATTTCGCCTTGTCCGACGGCGGTATAGAGGTCGTCGAGTTTTTTGTAGCCGAGGTTTTCGGCAAGCTCTTGCAGGTTGGGCTTGGGCGTGAGTTTGGCAAGCTGTTTGTCGAGTTGGACGCGGCCTTCTTCGCGCACGGTGTCGGCGTTTTGCTGACGGATGTAGGCGCGGATTTTGCCGATTGCCTTGCTGGATTTGACCCAGCCTTCATACAGCCAGTTGACGGAAGGATGCCCTTCTTTGGCGGTAATGATTTCGACGCGCTGTCCGTTTTCAAGCGGGGTGGACAGCGGCACAATTTGCCCTTCGACTTTCGCGCCGCGGCAACGGTCGCCGATGCTGCTGTGCAGGGCGTAGGCGAAGTCGATGGGTGTCGCGCCCGTGGGCAGGGAAAGGACTTTGCCGTGCGGGGTCAGGACGTAAATCGTGTCGTTGAAAAGCTCGGTTTTGAAGGCGGCGGCGAGGTCTTCCTTGCCGCTTTCCGCCATATTTTCGCGCCAGTCCAAGAGTTGGCGCAACCAGGCGATTTTTTGTTCGTAGGCGGAATCGCCCTTGCCGCCCTCTTTGTAACGCCAGTGCGCGGCGACACCGAATTCGTTGAATTGGTGCATATCGAAGGTGCGGATTTGCACTTCCACGCCTTTGTCTTCGGGGCCGACGATAACGGTGTGCAAACTTTTATAGCCGTTGCCTTTGGGGTTGGCGATGTAGTCGTCGAACTCGCCCGGGATGGGTTGCCAGAGGCTGTGGACGATACCCAGCGTGGTGTAACACTCGGGGACGGTATCGACCAGAATCCGCACGGCGCGGATGTCAAAGAGGCCGTCGAAGCTGAGTTTTTTCTTCACCATTTTTTTGTAAATGGAGTAGATGTGTTTCGGGCGACCGGCTACTTCGAAGTGAACGTTGTATTTTTTGAGCTCCGCGCGCAGGATGTTGAGGAAGTTTTCGATGTATTCGAGGCGTTCGGTGCGTTTTTCGTCCAAAAGCAGCGCGATTTCGCGGTATTTTTCGGGTTCTTGATGGCGGAAGCCAAGGTCTTCGAGCTGCCATTTAAGTTGCCACACGCCCAAACGGTTGGCGAGCGGAGCGAAGATGTCGAGGGTTTCTTTGGCGACGGCGCGTTTTTCGGGGCTGTCGGGAACCTCGCTGAGAAACTGCATGGTGCGGGTGCGCATGGCGAGCTTGATCAACACGACGCGGATGTCAGTTACCATCGCCAGCAGCATTTTACGCATGGTTTCGGCTTGCTGGGCGCGCTCTTCGGGCGTAGCGAGGCTGTCCACACGGGCGAAGTGGGTGAGCTTCTGCACTTCGTCCACACCTTTGACCAGCTCGGCGACAGTACTGTTGCAGCGTTCGGAAACCAATAGATTCCAGTCGGGGACGTAGCGTCCGATGTCGGCAAGCAGGGTCGCGGCGACGGCATCGGGGAGCAGGTCGAGTTCATTGACCATCTGCGCCGCGCCGAGAAAATGGTCGAGCAGCGGCTCACCATACGGCGTGACGGCATCGGCAGGATAATGCGTCTCGGCCAGCGACAAGGCCGTCTGAAGCAGCTTTTGCGCAGGTTCGGGCAAACCGGCGGTGTGCGCGTCAAACCACGCGCGGGATTCTTGCAGCGGTGCGGCGGGGATTTCCGGTGTTTGTCGTGTGTTGCTCATGGCGTGCCGTTTCTCCGTTTGTTTTGTTTCGACATAGCGGCTGTATTGTAGCAGCTTGCCCGTATTTTGCGGCAAAGCATGTTTCAGACGGCCTGGGCTACCCAACTTGCAATAACATATAAACATCAAAATATAGTGGATTAAATTTAAACCAGTACGGCGTTGCCTCGCCTTGCCGTACTATCTGTACTGTCTGCGGCTTCGTCGCCTTGTCCTGATTTAAATTTAATCCACTATAAAACAAACAATTAGCGTGTAAATGTGCTTGCAGTGAAAAAATATTGGGAATAATATCAATGCAAGTAATAATTTTTATCAAGAAGGAGATGAGTATGAAATTTTTAGCTGCTTTGCTGTGGCCGGCCATGTTGCTGCCCATTTTGTCTCATGCCGATAGCGGCATTCAGACGGTCTCTGTTTCTCAAGCATATGCGGATGACGCAACGGGCTGCGAGCAGCTTTATCCTGTAAATAGCTTCGAGAGTTTGTTCAGGCAGATGGCAGGCACGCTGCGCAGCGCCTGTTTGCTTGATATGCCGCCTGAAGATTTAGCGAAAAAGTGGCAGATTCCCGTGTACCGGCGCTATGTGCGGCTTTCCGGCCGTTTGCGGCCTGACGGAGAAAAACAGGCGGTACTCAGATGGAAAGACAAGGCAGAGCGGCAGAAATGGCTCAAACACAGGCGGCGTAAGCTAAAACGGCCGACCGACGGCTTTACGGTAGTGCATCAGACCAACTACGACGGCAGCACTTTTTTAGAAATCGAAGCAACGCCTGATTATTTAAAGCATTACCGTTCGCTGTTTCCTGACAACCGTTATCCCGAGGATTTGCCCCTGCCAAGAATTGCTTTGCATCCAATGTTTAGGCCTATACTTTGTTCTGATTCTGCTGTAAGTTTTGAAAAATCATTAGAGGCTATTGACAACAACGGTCATATTAAGGATTTTCATGCAAGATTGTCTATTAAAGATAGTGTATCTCTATACTTTATGCATGATAACCAAGAAAATATGAGATGTAGCAAGGAAATATCTTATATTCAATATGAAAAAAATTATTTTATCACCAATTAAAATTAAAAATTTACTCTAACAATTAATAGGAGAATTATTATGGCAACAGTTCAAAATGCACAAATCCGGCAGCATTTTATTCGCATGGGCATGCCTAAAAAGGAGATTGATAGCATCATGCGGGATAATGTTATTATGCAAAAGACTCATATTTTTATCAATAAATGGGGGCTATCAAGTATTCGTGTCGATCATCATGTTCCAGCCACTTATACAACGAGAAAATTAAAAGGAGACATTGAATACCGTGAGATGGTATTTGGAAAAGATTATCTTACGGCTTCTGATTATGCCCATGAAATCGAGCATGGTATTTCTGATACTCTTTATAGACTAGATCTTGCTGATGAGAGAAATCCAACAAAAAACCTTACTGCAAATGAGTATGCCCGCCGTCTTTTGTATGAAGAAGGAAAAGCCGAATACAACCGTTTTCAGTTTGATTTGCGGAACAATCCCAAAGAAACCAAATACGGATCGGATACGGCAGCAATCAAGGCGATGAACCAGCAACAGGCTGTTGATTATTTTGCCCATAAAATGAAAACCCAAAACCCCAGCGGCCAGCCCAGCCATACTTATTGGACATGGGCGAAATCTATATTCCTTGAGGAAACCAATCCAAACCTGCTAAACGGTAAAACTCCGGCCGAAAAGCAAAAAATTCTGCAATCAGGAATGGATGAAGCAGCGCCTGACCATCCCAACAGACTGTTTGGCGTAGGTGACGAGCGGGTTCGCTTTCAGAAAACCGATCCAAATATGCCGCTTAGTCTGATGCCGATGATGGCGCGTGGAAATCCTACGCTGATGGTGGTATTTGTACCTGCCAACAGCCGTTTGGCAGACGGTACGGTAACGACGGCTGCAAGAACAGCGTTATATTATTCTTCAGGCGGAAAGCAGGGGGCGATTGAATTCGGTATCGGCAGCGCGGGCAAGAGTGTCAGCTTCAACGATAATTTAGTAAATTACTCAAAAAGTGCGTATGCGGCACTGATTACTTCAGCCAGTAGGCTTCATTCCAATGCAGTGAACCGCTTGGCTACTTTGGTCGAACAGCAAAAATCTGAACAGGCATCAGGAAAAGGCAAAGAAATTCATAATGAAAACGAAGCTTTGAAAGCTTTGCAGGATTTACTGAACAAAGCCAATATTTCACTTGATTTGCAGGGCGGAGTGGATAATCTTCAGCAGAATTTTGACCAAATTGCCAAAAATTACCATACTCCTCTTGCTATCGAGCTGTATGGAGAAGAGTTGCTCACGACTTCGGTGGAGGATGGAGTGAGTTTTGATATGGATGGCGACGGGATGGCCGAACAGACGGCTTGGCTCAAAAAAGGCAGCGGTTTTTTGGTTTGGGATAAAAATGGAGACGGCATGGTAAACGACGGAACGGAGATGTTTGGTGAGGCAACAGTTATGTCTGACGGCAAGCGCGCAGAAAACGGCGTAGAAGCTTTGAAAGATTTGGACAGCGACAATAATAATATCATTAATCAATATGATGAATTGTGGGGCGAGCTAAGAATCTGGCATGACGAAAACGGTAACGGGAAAACGGAGGAAGGAGAGCTTTCTCTATTGTCCGACTGGGATATCCAGTCGATCTCTTTGGATTTTGCAGAAATCAATCTGAAAGATGAAGCCGATAATAAAATATTATTTGAATCAGAAGTGGTTTTGGAAAACGGGGAAAGGCGCAAGGTTGCCGATATTGATTTCCAAAACGACAAAGGAATTTACAATGAGTTGGCAGGTGAAATTTCAGCAGAGACAGCCGCTGATGTCGTGTATCCGACGGAAATTTCAACATCGGTTATACTGCCCAGAGAAAATACTGCATATATCCCGGCCGTATAAACACGTTATCAGATATGGCTTCCAAAGATATTTGGCAGGATAATCCTTTTGCGTGAGGCATTCAGACGGCCTTTGCCCAATCAAACCCATTTTCGGAGGATTTTTAATGAAACTGTATTACTACGACCATTGCCCGTTTTGCGTGCGTGCGCGGATGGCGGCGGGGCTGTTTGGCGCGGACGTTGAAGAAGTCGTGCTGGCAAACGACGACGAGGCAACGCCGATCGGCATGATCGGCGCGAAACAAGTGCCCATCCTGCAAAAAGAAGACGGTTCGTTTATGGGCGAGAGTTTGGACGTTGTCCGCTATCTTGACCGCGAGGGTCGTCTGAAAGATGAAACCCGCCCCGAAATCCAGGCATGGTTGGACAAAGTGGGCGAATACAACCTGAAACTCGTCCATCCGCGCGTGGTGAAAATCGGTTTGCCCGAATTTGAAACGCCGGAAGCGGTGAAATATTTCACGGACAAAAAAGAGAAAAATATCGGCAGCTTCGCCACCAATTTGGACAAAACCGGTCAGTATGTGCAACAGCTGAACGAGGATTTGGCAGAACTGGAAACGCTGATGACCGAAGGCGGCACGGGCTTGAACGGCGAAGCCGGTATGGAAGACGTGTTGGTGTTCCCAATATTGCGCAACCT
Organism: Neisseria flava; assembly: GCF_982712965.1. Taxonomy (NCBI): domain Bacteria; kingdom Pseudomonadati; phylum Pseudomonadota; class Betaproteobacteria; order Neisseriales; family Neisseriaceae; genus Neisseria; species Neisseria flava. The sequence goes on from NZ_CEXQBZ010000038.1 coordinate 9,346, forward strand.
GACCGTTGTGCGCGGCGTCGAGTGGCCGCAAAAGATTATGGATTACCTGATGCGGATGAGCGAAGCATCGGGCGTGCCGCTGTATTTTGACTGCGCCTTGTAATAACCGAATCCGCCGGATAAAACAAACGGAAAGGTCGTCTGAAAACAGTTTTCAGACGACCTTTCCGTTTGCGCCCGCCCTACCTTCCGGGAGTGAATGGAATCAGGCGGAACAAGCATGGCGAGAAATTGTTGATGTATGACCCCGAACAGATCGGGTGATACATCAATAATTCCTAGCTGTGCTTATTGTGCGGCAGGTGCAGAAGCAGCAGCTGCGGCTGCGCCTTCAGCGGCGCTGCGTTGGTAGCCTTTGTCTTTCATACATGCATCGAACACGGCGCGGTCTTGGTTGGCACCGGAAGCTTGTTGACATTGAACGATTGCCTCTTCAACGCTTACGCTAGGGGTTTTAGCTTCTTCAGTAGTTTTGCTGCTAGAGCAGGCACCCAGCATCAGGCTTGCAGCGGCAACGGCGATCAATAAAGTTTTCATGTCGTATATTCCTATTGTGATTGATGGTTTACAGCGCAAATTTGCGTCTGTCCCAAAACAGAGTCCCATTAGTACGATTTAGTTTCATTTACATATGAAAGTTTTCGATAAGTTTGAACTATGACAGTAAATGCCGTCAGAAAATGATAAGCGGTTTCAAAAATTTAAGAAACATAAACACCGACGCCACCGCAATGTAAAAAATTCCCTTATCGACTCGGCAACGCAGCCGAACAACCATACCCCGCCCGCCTGCCGTTGGGCGGCGCAAGGGTTTTATGGCATAATCCCGCTTACCTTTCCATACCGCAGAAGCCACATTCATTTTCTGCGGCTTGCCGTACACCGGCCGCACACTTTGCCAGCGGCATCCTATAAAACACATCATCAAAACATTCTCCCGTTTCAGACGACCCCTCGCGGCATGCCGCATCCCGTCTGGACAGAAAGATACCGCCATGAATCCATTCGCCTCACTCGGGCTGGGCAGCGAACTCGTTTCCGCGCTGACCGAACAAGGTTACGAAAACCCGACGCCCATCCAAGCCGCCGCCATCCCCAAAGCACTCGCCGGTCATGATTTACTCGCCGCCGCCCAAACCGGCACAGGCAAAACCGCCGCCTTTATGCTGCCCAGTCTGGAACGCCTCAAACGCTACGCCACCGCCAGTACCTCGCCCGCGATGCACCCCGTGCGTATGCTCGTATTGACCCCGACGCGCGAACTCGCCGACCAAATCGACCAAAACGTGCAGGGCTATATCAAAAATCTGCCGCTGCGCCACACCGTCCTCTTCGGCGGCGTCAACATGGACAAACAAACCGCCGACCTGCGCGCCGGCTGCGAAATCGTCGTCGCCACCGTCGGCAGGCTGCTTGACCACGTCAAACAAAAAAACATCAACCTCAACAAAGTCGAAATCGTCGTTCTCGACGAAGCCGACCGTATGTTGGATATGGGCTTCATCGACGACATCCGCAAAATCATGCAGATGCTGCCCAAACAACGCCAAACCCTGCTCTTTTCCGCAACGTTTGCCCCGCCCATCCGCAAACTCGCCAAAGACTTCATGAACGCGCCCGAAATCGTCGAAGTTGCCGCGCAAAACACCACCAGCGCCAATGTCGAGCAACACATCATCGCCGTTGACGCGCTTAAAAAACGCAACCTCCTAGAGCGGCTGATTGTCGATTTGCAGATGAACCAAGTCATCGTGTTCTGCAAAACCAAACAAAGCGTCGACCAAGTTACCCGCGACCTCGTGCGCCGAAACCTCGCCGCCCAATCCATCCACGGCGACAAATCCCAGCAAAGCCGCCTCGAAACCCTCAACGCCTTCAAAGAAGGCAGCCTGCGCGTCCTCGTCGCCACCGACGTCGCCGCACGCGGACTGGACATCGCCGAGCTGCCCTTTGTCATCAACTACGAATTGCCAACCCAGCCCGAAGACTACGTCCACCGCATCGGACGCACCGGTAGGGCAGGCGCGGACGGCGTTGCCATTTCCCTGATGGACAAAACCGAACAAAAAATGTTTGAAGCCATCAAAGAGCTGACCGGTAACGACTTGGCAGTCGAACGCATCGAAGGCTTCGAGCCGAACTGGTGGGGAACCGACGCCGACGGCGATGCCGCCACTGACACCCAACCCACCCCAACCCGCAGCCGCGGCAGCGACAGAAACCGTTCCGAACGGAACAACCGCAGCGAACGCAATGAACGTAACGAGCGTAACGACCGCGGCGACAAACCCCAAAAAGCCGACAAAACCGATCCTGGCGCCGCCTGCGGCACCATCGCCGGACGCAGCCGCCGCAGCCGTAGAGAACGCCAACCCTGCGCCCTGCTGCAACCCAATTACGGCACGAAATAAATTCGCTTCTCCACAAAGCCTAAAAGGTCGTCTGAAAAAGTGAACTGGTCCCCAAATCTTGGACACTCATAAAAGCCTTTTCAGGCGCTCTGTGCAAGCTGGGTTCTGTATGCGACA
>NZ_CEXQBZ010000039.1:0-11709 GCF_982712965.1 Neisseria flava
AAGAAGGTGCTCATGGAAAATCCCCTAAATGTCTTGGTGGGAATTTAGGGGATTTTGGGGAATTTTGCAAAGGTCTCGACCTGTCCGTCAATTATCTTCGTGGGTAAAACCCACGCTACCAATACCCCGCACCAGCGAAAACCGATAGCCACCCAAACACAAAGGTCGTCTGAAAACCCGATTTTTGAATTTTCAGACGACCTTTTTGCCAATCGTTTTCGTTGACCGAGTCCATGCTGCGGCACTTGTGTTATCAACAAACTTTGTAGCGTGGGCTATGCCTACGAATCGTTAAGCTTTCAGACGACCTTTCCTACATATTCACTCATCACTGATGTCGTGCTTCACTTCTGTCCGCTTTGTTCCACCTGCCGTTTGAAGCGTGTGCCTGCGGCGTGGTAGAAGGGGCGGGGGGAGAATTGGCGGGAGACTTGTGAGGCGAAGATGCAGGCGATGAGCAGCCAGAAGAGGAGGTTTTGTCCGCCGGTCATTTCCATCACCACGACGGCGGAGGTGAGCGGGGATTGGGTGGCGCCAGCGAGGAAGGCCGCCATGCAGAGGAGGACGAGGACGTGGGTGCCTTGGGTAAGTCCGGTGAGGACGGCGATGCGTTCGCCCAAGACTGCGCCTATGGTGAGGGAAGGGGTGAAGATGCCGCCGGGTGTGCCTGTCCAGTAGGTCAGGACGGTGGAGAACCATTTGGCGACGGCGAGTCCGGCGGGGGCTTCGTGGATGCCGCGCAGGGCTTGGGCGGCTTCGTGGTAGCCGGTGCCGTAGGTTTTGCCTTGGTAAAGTGTGCCGATGGCGGCGAGCAGGATGCCGATGAGGGCGGCGGTAATCAGGGGATGGCGGCGGATGTGTTCGCGCCATTTGGCGGGGGCGAAGGCGGTGGCGCCGAGATACAGGGTGCGCCCGAACAGTCCGCCAGCGATGCCGCACGCGAGTCCGCAGCCCAATACCCAGCCGAGCATATTGTCGAGCGCGCCGCCGCTGAAGCCTGAAAAATAGGGGTTGTTGCCTTGAATGGCGACTTGGATGAAACCGGCGGCGAGGACGCCGAGCAGGATTTGCCGCTCCCAACGCAACATGACTTCGCGCCCGAGTTCTTCGATGGCGAAAATCACGCCTGCGAGCGGGGCGTTGAACGCGGCGGCAAGCCCGCCTGCCGCGCCTGCGGCGATGAGGTCGTTTTCCTGCATGCCGCGGAATGCGAAGCCGTGTTTTTTGCACCATGCGCCCCACGCGCTCATGACTGCCGCGCCGACTTGGGCGGACGGTCCTTCACGCCCGACGGACGCGCCTGCGAACATGGCAAGGAAAGTAAGCGGGATTTTGATGAGGGTTTCGCGGAGGCGGATCAGGCGGGTTTTGTTGGCGCCGTAGGGCAGGGCGAGGCTGGCGAGCACTTGCGGGATGCCACTGCCGGAGGTGTAGGGGGCGAAACGGCGGGTAATCCAGACGATGAGCGGCAGCCCGAAGGGCAGAGCAACCCAGGCAAACCAAGGATATTTTTGCACCAACTCCGCATTCGTTTCCAACGCGAAATCCGCCATCCAGGCAAACAGGAGGGCGGTCAGCGCGACCAGTGCCGAACCTGCCAGCAGGAACAGAAAAGCAATGCTTTTACGCGAGATGCGGCGGGTTTGGCGGATTTTGTGCGTGATGTGGTAGGCGGGCGGTTTGGTCGGCATGGTATGCGGAAGTGTGGAAAAGGTCGTCTGAAAAGGGTTATTGCGGAAGGCGGTTCGCGAATAAGGTAAAAATAGCCCGTAAAGAAGGGCGGCAAGCGGGGTGAAAAACAGTCTGGGTTTTCGCGGGTAAAGCCCGCGTTACGGTTTTGCGCTTGGTCTAAAGGTCGTCTGAAACGGTTTTCAGACGACCTTTTTTCGTGCTGCCTTAACCTGTATTGCGCAAACCTTGTGCCACGCCGTTGATGGTCAGGTGCACCATCAGGAGAGTGTGCGGGTCGTGCGGGTCTTTGCGCAGGCGTTTGAGCATGGCGACTTGCAGGCCGTTGAGCGCATTCAGGTACGGAATCCGCAGGGCGAGCGAACGGGCGAGGCTGCGGTTGTCGCGCAAGAGTTCGTCGGTTTGCAAAAGGTCGAGCAGGGCTTTGCGGCTGCGTTGGTATTCTTCCTTAATCATGCCGAAGATGACGGCGGCTTTTTCCGGCGATTCGCTCAAGCCAGCGTAGTTTTCGGCGAGGGTGATGTCGGTTTTCGCCATCACTTGTTCCATATTGGAGAGCATGGCTTGGAAGAATGGGTTGTGCTGCGCGTGTTCTTGCAAGGAGGCGAGGGTTTCGGGTTTGCCTTCGCACAGGCTTTCCACCGCGCTGCCGAAGCCGTACCACGCGGGTAGCATGAGGCGGTTTTGCATCCATGAGAACACCCACGGTATCGCGCGCAAATCCTGTATCCGCGCCAAGGTCTTGCGGCTGGCGGGGCGGCTGCCGAGATTGAGGGTGGCGATTTCCTGTATGGGGCTGGTTTGCAGGAAATAGTCGATGAAGTCGGGGTGGGTAATCAGCTCGCGGTAGTATTTGAACGATACGTCCGACAATGCCTGCATGAGCGCGGGTTCGGGGTCTTTTTGATCGGGCAGCAGGCTGGCTTCGAGCGTCGCGGCGACGAGGGTTTCGAGGTTGCGCACGGCGTTGCCGGGGTCGGCGTATTTGGCGGTGATGACTTCGCCTTGCTCGGTGATGCGGATTTGTCCGGCCACGCTGCCTGCGGGCTGGGCGAGGATGGCTTGGTAAGACGGACCGCCGCCGCGTCCGACGCTGCCGCCGCGGCCGTGGAAGAGGCGCATACGGACATCGTATTTTTTGAAGAGTTCGACCAAACCCAATTCCGCCTGATAGAGGCACCAAGAGCTGGTCACGTAGCCGCCGTCTTTGTTGGAATCGGAATAGCCGAGCATGATTTCCTGAATGTTGTCGCGGCTTTGCAGCAGGTCGCGGTACCATTCGTTGCTGAACATGGTTTCCATGACGGGGCAGGCGTTTTCGAGGGCTTCGATGGTTTCGAAGAGGGGGACGATGTTGATGCGGCTTTGCGGTTTGCCGTTTTCAACTGTCAACAGACCGCTTTCTTTAAGCAGCAGCGCGAGGGCGAGCAGGTCGCTGGGCTGTTCGCAGTTGGAGATGATGCTTTGGGTAACGGCGTTTTCACCGAATTCGTCTTTGATGTTGCGCGCTTCGTTGAAAATCGCCATTTCGCGGCGTGTGTGTTCGCTGTAAGTGATGAACGGGCTGGACAGCGGCCGCTGGTGTTTCAGCTCGCGCAGCAGGACTTTCTGTTTTTCCGTTTCGGACAGGCTGCCGTAGTCTTCCAAACCGGCGTGTTTGAAGAGTTCGGCGACGACATCGGCGTGTTTTTCCGCGTGTTGGCGCAAGTCGAGCGGCATCATGTGGAAGCCGAACACGGACACGGAGCGGATCAGGTCGGCGAGCCTGCCTTCGCCCAAAAGCGCGCTGCCGTTGTCGCGCAGGGAACGTTGCAGCTTGTGGAGGTCGTCTGAAAACTCTTGCGCAGAGGCATAAGGCATCATGAAGCCGAATTTGCAACCCATGCCCAAACCGAGCGAGCGGGCTTTGCCCATGACGCGCGCCATGATGTAGGCGATGGCGCGGCGGTACGGCTCTTCGGTGCGGGCGATTTCTTCGTCGGGCGATTCGTCCGACATCGCCATCACGTCGTCGTTGACTTTGACGCGGCGGACGGAAAGCGGCAGCTCGCGGTAGAGTTTGTCGAGTTCGCCACGGTAAAAACGGAACACCGCGTCGGCATGGCGGCGGAAAGCGAAACGCAGGGTTTCGGCGGAGACAAACGGATTGCCGTCGCGGTCGCCGCCTATCCAGCCGCCGATTTTTAAGATGTCGGGCACGTCAACGTCAGGATAGGTCGTCTGAAACTCGCGTTCCATGCTGCGGTAAAGTTTGGGCAGCGCCTCGAAGAAACTCATCGGGAAAATGGACACGCCGTTGTTGATTTCATCGTTGACGCTGAGTTTGTGGTGGCGCGTTTCGCTGGTTTGCCACAAGCCCAGCAAAATAGTGTCGATTTCGCGGCGTAACTCCGCCAGTGCGTCGGCATGGGTGCAGCGTTCGCGACGGGGCAGGAGGGCGCGGATGCGGCGGTTGAAGTTCAACACGGTTTGGCGTTGCACTTCGGTCGGGTGCGCGGTCAGAACGGCGGTAACATTCGTCGTATTTAATTGTTTTTGAACCGCCTTGCCGCCGATTTTCGCCGCTTTGAGTTTGCGTACCGTTTCCGCCAGGCTGCCTTCCGCTCCGCCGTGTCCCGCCTCTTCGTGGATTTGGCGGCGGCGTTCGTGGTGTACGTCTTCGGCGATGTTCAGAATCTGCGCAAATAGACCGCAGGCAAGCGTCAGGTCGTGGGTTTGCTGTTCGTCCAGTTGCGGCAAAACCTTCTCAATCAAAGCCGCGCTGTCGTCCGAAGTGGACAACAGCTTGACCGTTTCCACCACCAAAGGCGAAGCTTCTTCGTGCAGAAGTTTGTACAAAGACTGTTTTAAAAATTCCGCGTCTGCTGCCAGAGCGGCGTCCTTGGGATTGTTCAGGATATGCAGTTGCATGATTTTCTCTCTTTATTTATTTATCTCAAAAACAAACGTAAAACATTGTATAGCAGGTCGTCTGAAACCGCCATCGGAAAAGGTGTTGCAAAACGCTGAAACTTGATGTAACCCGCGTCCGCACAAGCCGAGCCGTTAATTCCTTAACAAAACCGTCCGTGCATTTCAGTCCGATTATTCTGCCGTTCGTATCCGCAGCATAGTCCGAAGCGCAGAAATCCCGTAAAATATAGTGGATTAACTTTAAACCAGTACAGCGTTGCCTCGCCTTAGCTCAAAGAGAACGATTCTCTAAGGTGCTGAAGCACCAAGTGAATCGGTTCCGTACTATCTGTACTGTCTGCGGCTTCGTCGCCTTGTCCTGATTTAAATTTAATCCACTATACTATGACATAAAATCCTATTTTCACGCAGGCACAGTATGTTTAACTTCAATTCCGTACGCGAAAACGACAAACGCCAACTCACCGTCCGCACCGCCGTAGCAAGCGGCTCCATCAATATGAGTACCTCCGCCATCAAAGTTTTGGCAGAAAACGCCACCCAAAACGCAGGCATCCTCAACGTCGCCCGTATCGCCGCCGTACAAGGCATCAAGCAGGTCGGACTGCTTGTCCCGCTTTACCAGCCCCTTCCCCTGCAACACGTCCGCGTCGATTTCGATGTCGATATCGAACTCGCCTACGTCAAAGCCACCGTAACCGTTTCCTCGGAAGTCGGCAAAAGCATCACGACCGAAGCCATTACCGGCGTTAACATCGCCCTCATATCCATCTACGACATGATGAAAGAAGTCGACCAATCCATGATGATGACCCGCATCCACCTCGAATCCGAAAGCGGCGGCGAACGCGGCCCGTTCGTATTTGACGATGCCTACGAAAACATTGATTTCTGATTGAACAAATAAAAAGGTCGTCTGAAACCTGCTTTGAGGTTTCAGACGACCTTTTTATTTACGCTAAAGCTTTGCTATGAAATGCTTTCGGTCGGTGAACTATTTCTGCCGGATACGGTCTTCTTTTGGCATTTCCTTATGCGGCAATGGTTTCATCAGGAATTGTTAGCATTCCAAAACTTCGTTATACTTATAAAGTATTAGTTATTTTGTATTAATTTATAGTAAATTCAAATCAAATAGGGGATACCTATGTCGTCATTCCCATGCGGGCAGGCGTTTTCTAATTTCAATTCACGATAAAACAACAGAGAGAATTTATGAACACATCCCAACCCGCTCCTCGTTCCGAACAACAAGCCAACCGCCGCTATCTGACCGTGTGGCGGTGGCATTTTTATTTCGGACTTCTGGTCGCTCCCTTTCTGACCTTGCTTGCCATAACAGGGTTGGGAATGCTTCTATTTGCCAACATTACCGGCAAAGAGGGTGAGCGTATACACGTTACCCCGCAGGCGCAGGTGCAGCCTTTGTCGGCGCAGGCGGAAGCGGCGCGCCAGTCTGTGAACCCTGAAACCGCGTCGGTGGTGCAATATATCGCGCCGCGCGCCGACGATATGGTTGCCGTGTTCCGCGTGAACAACGACGACAAAGCGACCATGGTCGCCGTCGATCCTTATACGGCGAAAGTCGTCAGTTCCATGCCGCGCAGTAAGGGCTGGTATCACACGATGGATGAAATCCACGGCGATATGATGCTCGGCACGGCGGGCGATTATCTGATAGAAACCGCCGCGTCGCTGACTATCCTGATGATGATTACAGGGATTTATCTGTGGTGGGCGAAACAGCGCAGCCTGAAATCCATGCTTGTGCCGAAAGCGGGCAAAGGACGCTCGTGGTGGCGCAGCATGCACGGCGCATTCGGTACTTGGGTTTCTTTGATTTTATTGCTGTTCTGCTTATCGGGCGTTGCTTGGGCGGGCATTTGGGGCGGTAAGTTCGTTCAGTCTTGGAGCCAGTTCCCCGCCGGTAAATGGGGGGTCGAACCAAACCCCGTATCCGTCGTGCCGACCCACGGCGATGTGTTGAACGAAGGCAAAACCAAAGAAGCACCGTGGGTTCTGGAACTCACGCCCATGCCTGTTTCCGGTACGACGAAGGGCGAAAACGGCATCAATCCGAGCGAACCGATGACTTTGGAAACGGTTGACCGCTTCGCCCGCGAAATCGGTTTCAAAGGCCGCTACCAACTCAACCTGCCCAAAGGTGAAACGGGCGTGTGGACGCTGTCGCAGGATTCGATGAGCTACGACATGGTCAGCCCGACCGCCGACCGCACGGTGCACATCGACCAATACAGCGGCAAAATCCTGGCCGACATCCGTTTCGACGATTACAACTTCTTCGGCAAATTCATGGCGGCCAGCATCGCGCTGCACATGGGGACGCTGGGCTGGTGGAGCGTGTTGGCGAACGTCTTGTTCTGCCTGGCGGTTATTTTCATCTGCGTCAGCGGCTGTGTGATGTGGTGGAAACGCCGTCCTGCCAAAGCAGGCGGACTGGTTCCCCCGGCGCAGAAAATCGAGCTGCCGGTATGGTGGGCAATGGCTGTGCCGCTTTTGATCGTGGCGGTATTGTTCCCGACCGCCATCGCCGCCATCGCCGTGATTTGGATTTTGGATACGGCTTTGCTGTCGCGGATTCCGGCGCTGTCGCGGTGGTTCAAATAACGGTTTGAACCGTTTCCCGCAAACCGATGCGCAGCGTGGGCAATGCCCACGAATAGGATGGGTTTGAAGGTCGTCTGAAAATCCGATTTTGGTTTTCAGACGACCTTTCCTTATTTTTATCCCGCGGTTTTCCTTTTCCGCCCGCTTCGGTATCATACCGCCTGTCTGTTTATCCCCAACGGAATCCCGATTATGTCTGACTGGTCCCTCCCCGATTTCGAACGCAAAATCTGCCCGCCCGAAGAATTGGCGCAGCGTTTGCACGAGCTTCCCCGTCCGCTGGTATTTACCAACGGCTGTTTCGATATTCTGCACAGGGGGCATGTTACCTATCTGGCGCAGGCTCGGTCGGCGGGGGCGGCGTTGGTGCTGGCTTTGAACACGGATGCGTCCGTGCGGCGTTTGGGCAAGGGGGACGACCGCCCCGTCAACCCGCTGGAAAACCGCGCGGCGGTGGCGGCGGCATTGGCAAGCGTGGATTTGGTTACTTGGTTTGACGAAGACACGCCCGCCGAGCTGATCGAACAAATCAAACCCGACATCCTGATTAAGGGCGGCGACTGGCCGGTCGAAAAAATCGTCGGCGCGCAAGAAACGCTGGCGCGCGGTGGCAAAGTGTTTTCCATTCCGTTCTTGCACCAGACTTCCACCACGAAAACGCTGGAAAAAATCCGCGCAGCCGAGGGCGGCAAATGACCGCACTGAAACTGCCGCACAGTCGGGTTTTGGCGGAGCTTGCCGACGGTCTGCCGCAACATGTTTCCCACTTGGCGCGTATCGCGGGCGTGAAACCGCACCAGCTCAACGGCTTTTGGCAACAGATGCCCGCGCACATCCGTGGACTGCTGCGCCAGCACGACGGGCAATGGCGGCTCGTGCGCCCGCTTGCCTTGTTTAACGAAGAAGCCTTGCAGCGTTTGGGCGCGGAACGCGGTTTTCAGACGACCTTAAAACACGAATGCACGTCCAGCAACGACGAAATCCTGAATCTGGCGCGCACTTCGCCCGAGCAAGCCCATAAAGCGCTCTGCGTCGCGCATCTGCAAACCAAAGGCCGTGGACGGCAAGGACGCAAGTGGACAAACCGGCTGGGCGAATGCCTGATGTTCAGCTTTGGCTGGGTATTCGACAAACCGCAGCACGAACTCGGCTCGCTCGCCCCCGCCGTCGCGCTCGCCTGCCGCCGTGCCTTGGCAGCATCGGGTTTGGACATACAAATCAAGTGGCCGAACGATTTGGTCGCCGGCAGGGACAAACTCGGCGGCATCCTGATCGAAACCGTCCGCAACGAGGGCAAAACCGCCGCCGTCATCGGCATTGGCATTAATTTCGTCCTGCCCAAAGAAGTCGAAAACGCCGCCTCTGTCCAAGCCTTATTCCACAACGCGCAACTTGCCCGCGGCGCAACCGCCGTACACTGTATCGCCGCTTCAACGCTGTTGGACAAACTGTTGGGCGAACTCGATGCCGTCCTGACGCAATACGCGCAAAACGGGTTCACGCCCTTACTCGAAGAATACCAAACCGCCCACCGCGACCACGGCAAACCCGTCCTGCTCCTGCGCGACGGGCAAACCGTAAGCGAAGGCACCGTACTCAGCGTCGATGCGCAAGGCGCGTTGCACCTGATGACATCGGCAGGCGAACAAACCGTCGTCAGCGGCGAAATCAGCCTGCGCCCCGACGACACGCCCCGCGCCGCCGCGCCGCGTGCGCCCGAACGCCTGCTCCTGCTCGACGGAGGCAACAGCCAGCTCAAATGGGCATGGGTGGAAAACGGCGTGTTCAACGAAGTAACCCATGCGCCGTACCGCGACTTGAGCAGGCTCGGCGAAGAGTGGGCAGAACGTTCAGACGACCGCACCCGCATCGTCGGCTGCGCCGTGTGCGGCGACCTCAAAAAAGCCCTCGTCGAAGCCCACCTGACCGTGCCTGTCCGCTGGCTGCCCTCCATGCCGCAGGCACTCGGCATCCGCAACCACTACCGCAACCCCGCCGAACACGGTTCCGACCGCTGGTTCAACGCCTTGGGCAGCCGCCGCTTCAGCCAAAACGCCTGCGTCGTCGTCAGCTGCGGCACTGCCGTAACCACCGACGCGCTCACCGAAGACAACCACTATCTCGGCGGCACCATCATGCCCGGCTTCCACCTCATGAAAGAAGCCCTCGCCGCCAAAACCGCCAACCTCGATCGCCCCGCCGGCAAAGTGTACCCCTTCCCCACCACTACGCCCAACGCCATCACCAGCGGCATGATGGATGCCGTTTGCGGAGCCGTCATCATGATGCACGGGCGGCTGCAACAAAAAACAGGCGAAGGCAGACCCGTCGACGTCATCATCACCGGCGGCGGCGCAAGCAAAGTCGTTAACGCCCTGCCCAAGCAGTTTGTTTTGGACAATACAGTAAAAATTGTAGATAATCTCGTCATTTACGGCTTATTGAACTGGGTCGCGCAAGAGCAGGAACAGACCGACACACTGCCCGAATAAGCAGCAACGCTGTCGCGCCGATTCAAAAGGTCGTCTGAAACGCCCATGCCGCTTTTCAGACGACCTCCAAACAAAACACTTCAGCCGGTTGGCTTTACAGCCGAGCCGCCACAAAATAACAACACAAAATCGTCCGCACACCACAACGGCACCCGAACACAAAAAAGGAAAACAACTCATGAAATGGCTTTTCGCCGCCCTCGTGGCACTCAACATCATCGTCTTCGGCGGCATGATTACGCACCGCCTCAACAACGCCAAATCCCCCGCCGCCACGCCCGTAGAAGGCGGAGCCCACGAACTCGCCCAACCCGAATCCCTGCGCCCGCAGCAAGCCCCCGCGTCTGCCGACAACGCCCAACCCGACTGGCTGCAAACCGACGAAACACAAGCCGACCTGCCCGAACCCGAATCCGAAGAAGCCATAGCCGAGCGTAAGAAAAAAGAAGAAGAGGAATTGGCACGCCGCGAAAAAGAAAAAAAAGAACGTGAAGAAAAAGCCCGCCGCGAAAAAGAAAAAGCCGCCGCAGAAAACACCAATCCGGCTGCTGCCGCCAACGAAAATCCCGCCGCCAAAAACGCATCCGCCGCCCGCCAATGTACGTCCAACGCCAGCGTTACCCTGGATGAAGACGACTACCACCGCATCAAAGGCCTGCTGACCCGCTGGCCGCATGCCGCCAGCCGCACCGTAGAAAAACGCGGCGCATCGAAAGACCAGGCCGCCAAAACCTTCCGCGTCCTGCTGCCCGCCGACAGCGAAGCCATGAACCGTCTCGAAGCGCTCGGCAACAAAGGCTTCAACGGCACGCTCTACAACGGCGAAATCAGCCTCGGCGTGATGAAAAGCCGCTCCTCAGCCCAAGTCCTCATCTCGCGCCTGTCCGCAGCAGGCTTCGGCGGCGCGCGCATCGTCGAACAAGACGACAAAGGTAACGCCGCCGACAGCACCCTCAGCGTCTCCCGCATGACCGTCATCTTCATGTCGGTCGATGACAAAGACACACAGGAAATCCGCAACATCGTCGGACGCTACGGCAGCCTGAACATGAAAACCTGCAAATAAAACCCCAAAGGTCGTCTGAAAGTTTTCAGACGACCTTTTTGCGGAAATATAGCCAATTCAAACCATAGAAGCCCCTGCCGTCTTTTCCGCTTGGGTGAAAAGAGAAGTGAGGGTATTTTCTAAATGAATCCATTTCGGGCGTGAAAACTTTGCCGAATGCCTGAAACCGTCAATTCTGAGGAGTGTCCGTATTGATGAAACCCTTAATCTTTTTACTTCCCGCCGTGTTATCCCTGCATGCTGCCGCACAAAACTACGTCATTGCCGACGACCGTCTCAGTAGCGGGGTGTTGACACTTGAGGGCAGCAGTTTTTCCGTCAGTACCATCAATCCAAACGGCAATGTGTGCGATTACGAAGGCGTCGTTCGCAATCGTATTGTCAGCGATGGGGAGGGCTGTGTCGTGCATTTCAGTTTCAAGCGCGACAGTGTGCGTTTGGACATCCCCGAATCCGCCCGAGAAGCCTGTCAAAGCTATTGCGGGCATAACGCTTTTTTCGACAGGGTTTATTATAAAATGCCGACGGCCTGCGCCTCAAAATATGCAGAGGCGGCGGAGCGGCGTTTCCAGACTGCCTATCGGGACAAACGTTTCCGAGAGGCGGCAAACCTCAAGCGGCAATATCTAAACCAATGTGGCAGATTCCTCTATCTGACCGACTGGATGCGGGGTTTGAATGATTTGGCAGTCAGCTTTAAAAATGCCGGAGATAAAGCGGCCTGCCGCAAAACGCTTGCCCCATTGTCCGAATGGCTGCGGGATTATCGGCCAAACTACATCAACGAAACAGATTACAAACGCGAAGCGTCTGCGGCAAGGTTTAACTTGAAACAGTGCGAAGCGGAATAAAACGAAATTCAGTCCGTATTTTTACATGATGAACGATATGGTTATTTATGGCATAAAAAGCCATAATATT
>NZ_CEXQBZ010000040.1:0-11397 GCF_982712965.1 Neisseria flava
TCATCATTGACGTTACCGAAAGCCCGATTGAACGTCCCAAAAAAACAGCGGCAGTATTACAGCGGCAAGAAAAAGCGACACACGGTTAAAATCCAAGTCATATACGGCAGAGAAACTGAAAAAATCATCAGCATCCAGACGGGGATGGGTGCTCAGCATGACATGCGTTTAGCCAAGAAGCACCTTGCAGAGCTTTATCCCTACAAAATAGTCATTGCGGATAGGGGTTATCAAGGATTGGCTAAAACCGGATTACAGACCCCGAAAAAGAAATCCAAACATCATCCGCTGAACAAACAGGATAAAGAGGCGAACAGGCGGTTAGGCAAACTCAGAACCGTCATCGAGCACATCAACAGGAACCTTAAGATATTCAAAATATTGTCACTGCCTTACCGCAACAGGCGGAAACGGTTCGGGTTAAGGGCAAATCTGATTGCAGGACTGGTTAATGCGATGGGATGAATATTTTCGCAAGAGGTCTATTATGCAAATCAGCGCACGCAACCAATTCAACGGCATCGTTAAAGACATCCGCAACGGTGCGGTCAACAGCGAAGTAACCGTATCCCTGCCGACCGGACAGGAAATCGTAGCAGCCGTTACTTGCGAAAGCGTCAGCAACCTCGGCTTGGAAAAAGGCAAGGCCGTTGTGGTGCTGATTAAAGCGGGCAGCATCTTGATTGCCAACAATCTCGACAACATCAAACTTTCCGCGCGTAACCAATTGTCAGGCATCATCAGCCATATCGAACGCGGTTCGGTCAACAGCATCGTTGACTTGGACTTGGGTGATGGCTTGGCTTTGAGCGCGGGCATTACCATGAAAAGCAGCGATTTGCTGAATCTGGTACCCGGCCAAAAAGCAACGGCAATCTTCAAAGCAGGCGCCGTTATTTTGGGCGTATTGGCATAATCCGAACCGTCCGATTCCAAAAGGTCGTCTGAAACTTCAGGTTTCAGACGACCTTTTTATCATTTGCAGAATGCCGTTATCCGATAGGGCAGGATATTTTTAATGCGTTTTGCTGGTGCGCCGTCAACTCGGCAATGCCTTTTTGCGCCAACGCAATCAGTTTGCCCAATTCGTCCAAGCTGAACGGTGCGCCTTCCGCCGTGCCTTGGATTTCGATGATTTTGCCCGAAACGGTCATAACGATGTTGACGTCGCTGTCGCAGCCGGAGTCTTCGGGGTAATCCAAATCCAAAAGCGGTACACCGTTCACGACGCCTGCGGAGACGGCGGCAACGGCTTCGCGGATGGGATTTTCGCTGATGAGGTCGTCTGAAAGCAGCTTGTTGACCGCAATTTGCAGTGCGACGAATGCGCCGGTAATAGACGCGGTGCGCGTTCCGCCATCAGCCTGAATCACGTCGCAGTCAATTAGGATTTGGCGTTCGCCCAGTTTTTCCATATCTACGACGGCGCGAAGCGAACGCCCGATAAGACGCTGGATTTCCTGAGTACGGCCCGATTGCTTACCCGCCGCGGCTTCACGGCGCATACGCGAGGCGGTGGACGCAGGCAGCATCCCGTATTCGGCGGTAACCCAGCCCTGCTCCTTGCCGCGAAGGAACGGCGGAACATTTTCGTCGATGGAAGCGGTGCAGATAACTTTGGTGTTACCGCATTCAATCAGGCACGAACCGTCGGCGTGCGGCAAAAAGTGCGGGGTGATTTTGATGTCGCGCAGGCTGTCGGCAGCGCGTGAAGTGCGGGTGTAATTGCTCATGATTTGTCCTTTGGGGAAGCGGTGAAAATTTGTGGTCGGTATTATACGGGATTCGTCGGGATGGCTGCTTAAGGTCGTCTGAAATCGTTTTCAGACGACCTTATTCTATATTGTGTTATAGTCCCTCCACTTTCACTCGTATTTTGAAACGGAGTAAAACCATGACTCAATCCATCCATATCCACAGTATGACCGGCTTTGCCAATGCCGCAGGCGAATGCGGCGGCAAGCGCGTGAACTTGGAAATCCGCGCGGTGAACCACCGTTATCTGGATGTCCAATTCCGTATGCCCGAAGAATTGCGCTATCTGGAAGGCGCGTTACGCGAAAAAATTGCGGCTTCAGCCGCACGCGGCAAACTGGAATGCCGCATTCAGTTGCAGGACGCGGCGGTCGGCGGGCAGAGTTTGGAAACCAATGAAGAATTGGTGAAACAGCTTGCCGATTTGAACAAAACTTGGCGCAAGGAACACGGTTTCGGCAAGCTGACGGTCGCTGAAGTATTGCGCTTTCCCGGGGTGTTGGCAGGTCAAAGCGAAGATCCGGAGGCTTTGGTGAAAACCGTGCAAGAGCTGTTGGATGAGGCTTTGAAAGAATTTGCCGCCGCCCGAAAACGCGAAGGTAAAAAACTCGGCGAACATCTGTTGCAACGTTTGGTCAGCATGGAAGAAATCGTGGATGCCTTGAGCGAACTGTTCCCCAGCCTGCTTCAGGCGCATATGGACAAGGTGAACGCGCGTTTGGCGGAGGCGGTCGGCAATGTCGACAACGACCGCTTGCAGCAGGAATTTGCGTTGTTTATCCAAAAATCCGATGTTGACGAAGAATTCAGCCGCCTGCGCACGCACATCGCCGAAGTCCGCCGCATCGTTACGGAAAACAAAGGCAGCGCGGGCAAACGCTTGGACTTCCTGATGCAGGAACTGAACCGCGAAGCGAACACGCTGGGCAGCAAAGCAATCGCGGCTGAATGCACGCAGGCTTCAGTCGAACTGAAAGTCTTAATCGAGCAAATGCGCGAGCAGGTTCAAAACATCGAATAAGCCTTCAAAAATAAAGCAAAGGTCGTCTGAAAAGCCATTTTCCGCTTTTCAGACGATCTTTTTTGATACCGCAATCCGCACCCTGCCCTATTGTTCAATATACTGCCCCACCCTATTTACCAAACCTCCCTCCCCCGCTTTTCAGACGACCTCCTGCCCGCTATAATACGCTTGCAAATTATTTGCATTATCATTTAACTTAGGAGAAACAAATGAGCACCCGTACCGAACACGACACCATGGGCAATGTCGAAGTCCCGTCCGAAGCCTATTGGGGCGCGCAGACCCAGCGCAGCCGCAACAATTTCAAAATCGGCGGCGAAACCCTGCCGCAGCCGTTGATTTATGCTTTGGCGCTGGTGAAAAAAGCCGCAGCCGCCACCAATGTTTCCCTCGGCAGGATTAAGCCTGAGCAGGCGGATTTGATTACGCAGGCGGCGGACGACGTGTTGAACGGCAAGCTCGACGGGCAGTTTCCTTTAGTAGTATGGCAAACCGGCTCCGGCACGCAATCCAATATGAACATGAACGAAGTGCTGGCAAACCGCGCCAACGAAATCGCCGGTACGGGTTTGGCGGCGTACCAGCCCGTCCATCCCAACGACCATGTGAACCACGCGCAATCGACCAACGACGCGTTCCCGACCGCCATCCACGTCGCCGCTGCGATTGAAATCAACCGCCACCTTATTCCGGCGGTAAAAGCCCTGCGCGACACCTTGGACAAAAAAGCCAAAGAATTCGCCCCCATCGTCAAAATCGGCCGCACCCACTTGCAGGACGCGACGCCGCTGACTTTGGGACAAGAGTTTTCCGGCTACGTTTCCCAGCTCGACCACGGCTTAGGCCGTCTGAACGACGCACTCAAAGGTTTATACGAACTCGCCTTGGGCGGCACGGCGGTCGGTACGGGCTTGAACAGCCATCCCGAATACGCCGAAAAAGCCGCCGCCAAACTTGCCGAATTGTCCGGCCTGCCGTTTGTCAGCGCGCCGAACAAATTTGAAGCCTTGGGCGGACGCGATGCCGCCGTTGCCGCTTCGGGCGCATTGAAAACGCTGGCGGCAAGCCTGAACAAAATCGCCAACGACATCCGCTGGCTGGCAAGCGGCCCGCGCTGCGGTTTGGGCGAAATCAAAATCCCCGAAAACGAGCCGGGTTCGTCCATCATGCCTGGCAAAGTCAACCCGACCCAATGCGAAGCGATGACCATGGTGTGCTGCCAAGTGTTCGGCAACGACGTTACCATCGGCATGGCGGGCGCGTCGGGCAATTTCGAGCTGAACGTCTATATGCCCGTCATCGCCTACAACCTCTTGCAATCCATCCGCCTCTTGGGCGACGCATGCAACAGCTTCGATGAACACTGCGCCGTCGGCATCGAACCCGTGCCGGAAAAAATCGACTATTTCCTGCACCATTCCCTGATGCTCGTTACCGCGCTGAACCGCAAAATCGGCTACGAAAACGCCGCCAAAGTCGCCAAAACCGCCTATAAAAACGACAAATCGTTGCGCGAAACCGCCGTTGAGTTGGGCTTGCTGACAGGCGAAGAGTTTGACGAACTGGTTGTTCCCGCCGATATGGTTCATCCGCGTTGATTGGCGGTTTGAAATACGGCAAAGGTCGTCTGAAAACCGGGATTGGTTTTCAGACGACCTTCTTTATCTCAACAGCCATATCGCCCGCTTTCTGCAATTTTCAGACGACCTTTCGATAATCCCGTTGCGAAAAGCATTATAATCACCGCAATCTCAGTTCAACCGCCCTACCCCGAAAGGTTCGCATGTCCACTTATTCCCTCTTCGTTACCTGCCCGCGCGGTCTTGAAGCCCCTTTATCCCAAGAACTCGAACAACTCAAATGCCAAGACATCCGCGCCGTTGACGGCGGCGTCGCGTGCAAAGGCGGTATGGAGCAGGTGTACCGCATCAACCTGCATTCGCGCACCGCAAGCCGAGTGCTGTTGCGCTTGACCAAAAGCGGCTACCGCAGCGAGCAAGACATTTATAAAGCGGCGAAAAACATCCGCTGGACGGATTGGTTCGACTTGGAACAAACCTTCAAAGTTAAAGTAGAAGGCAAGCGCGCCCAAGTCAAAAGTTTGGATTTCGTCGGGCTGAAAATCAAAGACGCCGTATGCGACGTGTTCCGTGACGCTTGCAGCGCGCGTCCCAGCGTCGGCAAAATCCGCCCCGACATCCGCATCCATGCCTTTATTGACGAGCGCGACATTCAAATTTTCATCGACACATCCGGCGAAGCCTTGTTCAAACGCGGCTACCGCCAAGACACGGGCGAAGCGCCGGTGCGCGAAAACTTGGCGGCAGGCTTGCTGCTGCTGGCAGGCTATGACGGCACGCAGCCTTTCCAAGACCCGTTTTGCGGCAGCGGCACCATCGTCATCGAAGCCGCGTGGATTGCCACCCGCCGCGCGCCCGGTTTGATACGCCGTTTCGGGTTTGAAAAGCTGAAAAACTTCGATGCCGCCCTTTGGAAAAAGCTGCAACACGAAGCCGAAACGCAAATCCGCCCCGCGCCTGCCCCGATTTCGGGCAGCGACAATGACCGCTATATGATCCGCGCCGCGGTTGCCAACGCCCAAGCTGCCGAAGTGGACACGTTTATCCGTTTTGAAGTCAAAGACGCGCAGGACACCCGTCCGAACGGAGAGGGCGGCATTTTGATTTCCAATCCGCCTTACGGCGTCCGCCTTGCCGAAGTCGAAGCCCTGCAAGCCCTTTACCCGCAGTTGGGCGCGTGGCTGAAGCAGCATTACGCGGGCTGGCTGGCTGGCATGTTTACCGGCGACCGCGATATGCCGAAATTCATGCGCCTTTCGCCCAAACGCAAAATCCCGCTTTACAACGGCAACTTAGACTGCCGCCTGTTTTTGATGGATATGGTCAAAGGGTCGAACCGATAAATATAATAAAAGTCGTCTGAAACAGATTTGGCGGGTTTCACCAAACGTTTCAGACGACCTTTTGACAAAAAATCAGTATTTCACCGAATCATTGCCGCTGTTTTTCTGAATAAACTCGATTTTATAGCCGTCGGGATCTTCAACAAAAGCAATAACGGTCGTGCCGTGCATCATCGGCCCTGCTTCGCGCACGACTTTTCCGCCCATCTCTTTTACACGTTCGCAAGCTTTATAAGCATCGTCCACTTCGATAGCGATGTGGCCGTAGGCGTTGCCTAAATCATAGCTTTCGGTATCCCAGTTGTGGGTCAATTCCAAAACCGTATTTTCAGTTTCGCTGCCATAACCGACAAAAGCCAGCGTGAAACGGCCTTCCGGGTAATCGTGGCGGCGCAAGAGCTTCATGCCCAAAACGTTTTGATAAAAATCCAAAGATTTTTCAAGGTTGCCGACGCGCAGCATGGTGTGGAGCAGGCGCATGATTGTGTTCCTTTTATATGTTGTTAAAACAGGATTTTAACACGAAACGCAAGCCCTAGCCCGTATCAACGGCAGCAAACATAAGCTTTCAGACGACCTTTACCGTAAAAGTAAACCATCCGCCGCAGCTATTGCCAGCCGTCAAAAAATTCGCTATAAGGGAATTATATGAAACATATTAACATTTATATACAGACAACCCAAAAAAGGATTCAGAGATGAAAATCGGTATCCCACGCGAGTCATTATCCGGCGAAACCCGCGTCGCCTGTACGCCTGCCACCGTTGCCCTGTTGAGCAAACTGGGCTTTGAAACCGTTGTCGAAAGCGGCGCAGGTTTGGCGGCAAGTTTGGATGATGCGGCTTATCAAGCAGCAGGCGCGACCGTTGCCGACAAAGCAACGGTTTGGGCATGCCCTTTGCTTTACAAAGTCAACGCGCCGTCCGAAGGCGAGCTGCCGCTGCTCAAAGAAGGGCAAACCATCGTCAGCTTCTTGTGGCCGCGCCAAAACGAGGCTTTGGTCGAAGCCTTGCGTGCCAAGAAAGTGAACGCGCTGGCGATGGACATGGTGCCCCGTATTTCGCGCGCACAGGCTTTGGACGCTTTGTCTTCGATGGCAAACATCAGCGGCTACCGCGCCGTGATTGAAGCCGCCAACGCCTTCGGCCGTTTCTTCACCGGTCAAATCACCGCCGCCGGTAAAGTGCCGCCCGCGCAGGTTTTGGTGATCGGTGCCGGTGTGGCAGGTTTGGCGGCGATCGGTACGGCAAACTCGCTCGGCGCAGTGGTCCGCGCGTTCGACACTCGCTTGGAAGTGGCGGAACAAATCGAATCGATGGGCGGTAAGTTCCTGAAACTCGACTTCCCGCAAGAATCAGGCGGCAGCGGCGACGGCTACGCCAAAGTGATGAGCGACGAATTTATCGTCGCCGAGATGAAGCTCTTTGCCGAACAGGCGAAAGAAGTGGACATCATCATCACTACCGCCGCCATTCCGGGCAAACCCGCGCCCAAGCTGATTACCAAAGAAATGGTGGAAAGCATGAAATCCGGCTCCGTCATCGTCGATTTGGCGGCGGCGACGGGCGGTAACTGCGAACTCACCAAACCGGGCGAATTGTTCGTAACCGACAACGGCGTGAAAATCATCGGCTACACCGACATGGCAAACCGCCTTGCCGGACAGTCTTCCCAGCTTTACGCCACCAACTTGGTGAACCTGACCAAGCTGTTAAGCCCGAACAAAGACGGCGAAATCACGCTGGATTTTGAAGACGTGATTATCCGCAACATGACCGTTACCCGCGACGGCGAAATCACCTTCCCGCCTCCGCCGATTCAAGTTTCCGCCCAGCCGCAGCAAACGTCGTCTGAAAAAGCCGCGCCTGCCGTCAAGCCCGAGCCGAAACCCGTTCCCCTGTGGAAAAAACTCGCGCCCGCCGTCATCGCCGCCGTATTGGTACTGTGGGTCGGCGCGGTTGCTCCCGCAGCATTCTTGAACCACTTTATCGTGTTCGTCCTCGCCTGCGTCATCGGTTACTACGTCGTCTGGAACGTCAGCCACTCGCTGCATACCCCGCTGATGTCCGTGACCAACGCCATTTCCGGCATCATCGTCGTCGGCGCGCTGCTGCAAATCAGCCAAGGCAACGGCTTCGTTACCCTGCTTGCCTTCATCGCCATCCTGATTGCCAGCATCAACATCTTCGGCGGCTTCTTCGTTACGCGCCGGATGTTGAATATGTTTAGGAAAGGGTAAAGCATGACTTTAGCCTATTGGTGCATCCTGATCGCATCGCTGCTGCCACTGTTTTGTTCCTTCATCGCCAAAGCGCAGGGCGGATTCCAGCCGTCGGACAATCGAAATCCGCGCGATTTCCTCGCTCGCACGCAAGGCTTATCAGCGCGCGCCAATGCCGCGCAGCAAAACGGTTTTGAAGTATTCGCTCCGTTTGCCGCCGCTGTTTTGGTGGCACACGCCACAGGCAACGCAGCGCAATCGACCATCAACCTTTTGGCAGTATCGTTCATCGCCTTCCGCATCGCTTATATTTTCAGCTATCTGAAAGACAAACCGAGCCTGCGTTCGGCAATGTGGACGGGCGGATTCGTCTGCACCATCGGGCTGTTTGTAGCCGCTGTCTGACAGCGGGGTCGTGAAAACGAGCGACGCAAGTTTTGACAACACCGTTTCAGACGAACTAGAAGTCAGCTTTCAAATATAAGGAGTTCGACCATGAAAGCAAAATGCCTGTGCGGCGACGTATCTTTAGAAGTGGAACACGACAAACACGTCCACGCCTGTCATTGCCGGATGTGCCGCACTTGGGGCAGCGGCGCGACGTTTTCGCTGATTGCCGCCAAACCGCCGAAAATCGACGGCAGTGAAAACATCGCCCGCTACCATTCGTCCGAATGGGCGGAACGCGCGTTCTGCAAAAACTGCGGCACCCACCTGTTCTACCATTTCCTACCGAACGACAGCTATTTCGTCTTCGCCGGACTGTTTGCCGACAACGCCGATTTCAAATTGGAAGAGCAGATTTACATCGACGCCAAAGCCCCGTATTACGAACTGGCAAACGACACGCCCAAGCTGACCGAAGAAGAATTTTTGGCACAATTCGGCGGCGAATAGGCAACCCGATACAGAGGTCGTCTGAAAACCCTCATTCCGGATTTTCAGACGACGTTGAATCAACCGCCCCGATAGTCGGAGAACCCTATGAACCTGTCCCCCGAACAAACCGCCGCCCAACTGCGCTGTCCGCATGACGAAGCGGGAACAGCGTTCGGGCAGATGATGAACCTGCGCAACCTGACACAGATTCTTGGTTCGTTTGAAGCGGTGCAACTGCAAAACGGAGACCGCATCCTAGAAACGGGTTGCGGCAACGGCGGGCTGCTCGGCTACATTTTGTCGCAGGCAGAAAACCTGCATTACACAGGCTTGGAAATTTCCCCGTTGATGCACGCACAGGCGCAGGCATTCAATGCCCCGTTTCTCGAAGCAGGGCTGGCGGATTACCGGCTGTACGACGGCGGCGCGCTGCCTTTTGCCGATGAAAGCTTCGACAAAATCGTTTCCGTCAATACCGTCTATTTTTGGGACGACGCACCAAGCGTGCTTTCAGAACTGAGCCGCGTGCTGAAATCCGGCGGGCGGCTATGCCTGAATTTCTGCGAAAAAGACTTTATGGCAAGACTGCCGTTTGCCGCGCACGGCTTCGCGCTCTATGATGCCGCCGACATCCGCGCCCTGTCGGAAAACCTGCCGTTGCGCTGCATTCGGGAACAGCGAAGCCGCGATTGGGCGGTCAGCAAAAGCGGCAATCTGGTGCGAAGGGAATTTGTCATAGTCGTCTTTGAAAAACACTAAGCATCAGGGTATCAGGGTCGTCTGAAAACCCGAAATTCAGTTTTCAGACGACCCGATTAAAAAACACAGTTACTTTCACAAATAATTGGAGAATCACCATGTCTTCAGGACTCGTTACAGCGGCGTACATCGTAGCCGCGATACTGTTCATCTTCTCGCTGGCGGGGCTGTCCAAGCAGGAAACTGCCAAGCAGGGCTGTTATTCCGGCGTAGCGGGGATGGCGGTCGCCTTGTTCGTTACCGTGTTTTCCGAAAACACCCACGGACTCGGCTGGATCATCATCGCCATGCTGATCGGCGCCGCCGTCGGCATCTACAAAGCCAAAAAAGTAGAAATGACCGAAATGCCCGAACTGATTGCACTTCTGCACAGCTTCGTCGGCTTGGCAGCCGTTTTGGTCGGCTTCAACAGCTATATCGAGCCGGGCAACGTGTCGCACGATATGCACACCATTCATCTGGTCGAAGTCTATTTGGGCATCTTCATCGGCGCCGTAACCTTCACCGGCTCGCTGGTCGCGTTCGGCAAGCTCAACGGCAAAATCAGCAGCGCGCCGCTACAACTGCCCGCCAAACACAAGCTCAACCTCGCCGCATTGGTTTTATCCTTTATCCTGATGCTGGTGTTCGTATCCGTTGACGGTAGCGGCTTCATCCTGATCCTGATGACCCTGATCGCCCTTGCATTCGGCTGGCACTTGGTCGCCTCCATCGGCGGCGCGGATATGCCCGTGGTCGTGTCCATGCTGAACTCCTACTCCGGCTGGGCAGCCGCAGCGGCAGGCTTCATGCTCTCCAACGACCTGCTCATCGTCACCGGCGCACTCGTCGGCTCTAGCGGCGCGATTCTGTCCTACATCATGTGTAAAGCCATGAACCGCTCCTTCATCTCCGTCATCGCAGGCGGCTTCGGTACCGACGGCTCCGCCGCAGCCTCAGGCAGCGAAGAAATCGGCGAATACCGCGAAGCCAAACCCGCCGAAGTCGCCGAGATGCTGCGCAACGCCAGCAGCGTCATCATCACCCCGGGCTACGGCATGGCAGTGGCGCAGGCGCAATACCCCGTTGCCGAAATCACCGAGCTTTTGCGTAAAAACGGCACTGAAGTGCGCTTCGGCATCCACCCCGTCGCCGGCCGCCTGCCCGGTCATATGAACGTATTGCTTGCCGAAGCCAAAGTCCCCTACGACATCGTTTTGGAAATGGACGAAATCAACGACGACTTCCCTGAAACCGACGTAGTGCTGGTCATCGGCGCGAACGACACCGTCAACCCCGCCGCCCAAACCGACCCGAACAGCCCGATTGCCGGCATGCCCGTATTGGAAGTGTGGAAGGCAAAAGAAGTCGTCGTCTTCAAACGCTCGATGAACACCGGCTACGCAGGCGTACAAAACCCACTGTTCTTCAACGAAAACAGCGTGATGTGCTTCGGCGACGCGAAGAAAACCGTTGATGAGATTTTGGCGGAATTGAAGAAATAACATCTGACGCTAAGATAAAAGGTCGTCTGAAAACCTGATTTCAAGGTTTTCAGACGACCTTTTCTTATGAACAAATCACGCCAAAAACCCCCTTCTGCCGTCTGGCGGAAGAAGGCTGGGGAGAGGGTGGCTCTATGGGCTGCACCAGTTTGATTTTGCCTAAAGCCACAAAGCCACCACCATCCTAACCTTCCCCCGCCGGACGGGGGAAGGAACAAAGTTGCTGACACGGCAAGAGGTCGTCTGAAACCGCAAACTTATTTTCAGACCTTTTTTATAAACAAACCACACCAAACACCCCAACGCCGTCATTCCTGCATAGGCGGGAATGACGGTAGTCGGAAAGAAATT
>NZ_CEXQBZ010000041.1:0-11362 GCF_982712965.1 Neisseria flava
CAATTAGGGGCGAAAACAGCCGAAAACCTGTGTTTGGGTTCCGGCTGTCGGGGGAAGGGCTTTTTTGCAAAGGTCTCGAGCGATGTGCGCCTGAAATTGCGCGACGAACCTTATCTGCGGGCGGGCAAAACCGTGCAAATCAACGGTCGGACCTTTGTCGGCGGCACGTTGTTCAGCAACTTCAGGCATCACCAAGTCAGCACCCAACAGTTTGAGCAAAACTGCAATCTGGCACAGGTTTCCGTGGCCGATTTCGCCTATATTTTTGATTACTTGCCCAACAGCCAAAACGAGCGGCGCATCACGCCCGAGGACTATGTCCGTCCGTCTGTACAACGAAGAATGGGCGTGGATACAGCGGTTTCGCGGTGCGCCCGACACCATTGTCCTGACCCACTTCCCACCGAATGCAGCCTGCACCGCCCCGCAGTTTGCCGAATCGCCGCTCAATCCCTATTTCATCAACGATGTCGATTTGACCGGGCTTTGCCTACTGGTTTGCCGGACACACGCACACAGCGATGGACGCAGAAATTCAAGGCTGCCGCGTGGTCATCAACCCCTTGGGCTATCCCAACGAAATCGGGTGCAACGGTTATCGGGACGGGTGCTTGATTGAAGTGTAGTGCTTGCAGGGATTGAACGAAAACATCAACGAATTGGTACGGCAGTATTTCCTGAACAGAACGGATTTCAACGAAATTAACGACGCCGAAATTTGCTGCATACAGGAGGTATTGCATAACTGCCCAGGAAGATGTTAGCTTGTTAAGATAATAATATGTTGTTTTTATTTATTCTTATCAAATTGACCTATCTGCTGCTCTTGAAAACCAAATGTGCGTGTGTACTGATATAATTTCCACTTAAGTCAACCACAAATCGTTACCATGAAAACTAAGCTAGCAACCCCTTTTAGTAACTGGTTATCACTTTTCTTTTTAAACCGAGACCCGCTTAATCCTACACCGGATGGCAGACCCCTTTATGCTTATGCCGTTACCGAGCATGAATACCGTGAACTGTGCGCATTATTGCGTCGTGATCCTTCCTTAAGATCGGGCTCTTCTTATCAACCACGTTATCAAGAATGGTGTGCCTGTTATTGTATGGCGGTCAGTGAAACTTATCGGCGTCAATATTCGGGTAGCGAATGGAATTGGGCATTTTTCGATAATGCAACAGGTACGCGATTTGATAATGAACAGCAGCGTTACAAACATTTGAAAACCGGGTTGAAATATTGGAAGAGACAATGGAAACATGATAATGTCGGTAATACGCGTTATCTTGGTACATTAATTGCCGAAGGTGGGCTGCCATTAAAAATGCTTGCGGCTAACAATAACGCATTTCATGACGTTATTGATTATGGCCTAAAAAAGTATCGGGAGAGTGTGGAAACTTTTCGTCCTTTGGAAGAGTATATTACTGAAAGAGTATATAGACTGGCGCAAGTATTCCATGATGCTGCGGCTGTTGTTCTATTTGCTGATACAGTCAAAGCTTTATCCGAACTCGCTGAACAGTTTGACCTGAAGAATGAACTTAATCCAGTCGAATACCTAGATAAGGCAGATAGTGGTTGGCGCTGTCATTTTCCTTTTGCTTTGGATGGCAACCAGGCAGATGCCGTCATCAACTGCTGGTTGGGTAATGCGGCAGATGAACGCCAAAAAATGGCGAAGCAAGAATTTTCCTGTCAGCATTATGTCAAGGAGGGAAGTTGGTGCTTGCATGTTAAAATCGGGTTGCCTGAAAAATTTAGTTTCCCTATTCAGAATTATCAGGGTAAAACGGTCTTACAATGGCAGATTTTTGAAGGAGAAACGCCAGTTGCCCAAATGGGGGCGACGGCGTTTGCCTCTCTCAGCGATACAGGTAGCGAGCTGACATTCAAGCTTCCTTTTGGGAAACAGATTGATTTTGTCCGCAAGCAGACTGGTTTGCCCTTGTCTATGCGTGTGTTTGCGGGTGGGCGGCTGATTTATACCAAGCTGTTCGAAGACACGGCGTTTGACGAAGATGCGCCACTAGTGTTTTGCCCTGGCCAAGATCAATGCTGGCAACTGTTTTCTACCAATGAGTATACACGCAGCAAAGATGAGAATTTTCTGATTCGTTTGCCCTTTGGTTTCAAACTATCTGAAAACGCAAAAGTCACCCGTTTGCAAGAGCAGTGGTTCAAGTGTTCGGGCAGCCTGGCAGCGCGGCATGAAGACGGACGTGAAATTATCGTTGCTATACGTGCGGATACGATGGGGCAAACCAGTTTGCGCGGTCGGCTGTTTTACCGTTATCAGAATACGGACGGCCTGCCCGTGTATCGCGGTTTTCCTACTCTGCAAATGCCACCCGACCTGTCACTAACACACATCAAAATCAACGGCAAAGGCCAATCAAATATCTGCCCGAACTATTATGGTACATTTCAGGTAGCCTTTTACAGTGATAAAATCTGTTTGTTGCGGCGCAGAATCACTGTCCTGCCTGAAGACTTTTCCCATACTTGGCAAGCAGCAAGCGGCAAACATCCCGCCATTTTAAATGTTGACACCTCCGAGAATGTTTCCGTTGCTGCCTTTGCTGATCATCTCAATATCACACAAATCCATTCCCGATTTACCTGCCAAGCTGAGGGCAGTAATTATCCATCCCACATTATTCTTGCCGTTGGCAGCAACTCCACCCAAGCAGCACGATTGAAGCTGCCGCTGCCGTTTGATGGTGCGTATCTTTATGATGAAAATGGCAGAATCGACGATTGTCGTCTGAATATCAATCAACTGTCAGGCAAGTGGCTGATGGTGTATTCGTCTTCATCGACCAGCATGGAGCTGGTTTTCAAGTTATCGGATAACACATATAGCTGCCCTATCTCTATCACCGAACGTCTGCCAGCAGGTGGTTCGGTGCAGCAGTTTTTCTTAGACCAATGGAAGCCCCAGCTTTTGCAGCTTTTGTCGTGTAGCAGTAGCCAAGACGCCAAGGTGGAAATTACCGTACACCGTATGGGTTCAGACAAATCGCTGATACGGCTGGTATTGTCACGCTACAACGGCCTGATTGTGTGGAACAACCAATTTCATCGTTTTGGAGGATTGGAAGAAACCGATGCGCTGCACGAAAGTTTCGTTATCAAAAAACAGGTGGCAAACGAATATGCCAGCCCCGAAGCAGTAGTGAGCATCATGCGGTTGGACGCGCCCGAAAAAGGCGCGCAACGGCTGCCCGAAAGTACAGAATTTGTTGGCGGCAGATACAGCCTGATGTCCTATGATGCGGGGTTGTGGCTGATTTACCCCGCGTCCGAATCACCTGTCCAATTCCGCCCCGCCATCTTTGACAACAGCGGCGAAGAATTTACTGAGCCATCTGAACATCATTCCCTGCATACTGCTGCCCGCGCCTTCCATCCGATACACAATCCCGAAGCCATCAGCCATATCATTACAGAAATGGCGGGGAATCCCGAGCATGCAGGCTGGTGGTATTTTGAGAGCCTGAAACAGCATTTTTCCCATCTGCCACTGTCAGTATTTGAAACATGGAAGGCCTTGGCACAACAGCCGAAAACCTTGGCTTTGGCAGTTTTGCGTTTAGGGCTGGATGGTGTGTTTTGCGAGCGGATACGCAACGAACTGGCTGTGGTGTGGGAATGGTTAGCGATACAAGACTGGTTTGCCGCCGTAGATGCTTACCGCCCGTATTCCCGCGCCAAAATTGCAGCAGCAGGTTTGAATCCCGATGATGCTCCTTTAACCAAAAACTGTATTCCTCAAAATGTGTTGTGCCATGATGAGATTTTGCACTGCTATGTGTTTAGAGGCTTTCTTTCTGAAATGGAAATGATGGTGGTAGAGGGAACAATCTGGGAGATTTTTCACAAGCAACATGATTCGCGCTACAACCGCCACTACAATGCATTGCGTCAAAATGAAAACTTACGGATTCCTGAAACGCTTTCAGACGGATTGCAACAATGGTTAGACAAACAACAAGGCTCATTTTTCGACCAAGTACGCCGCCTATCTAAAATTCATTTTGACCGTGCTGCCGTCTGGCTACCCGTTTTTACCGCCTGTGTTAAAACCGGTAAGGCGCGTCCTAACGACATCAGGCCGTCTGAAATGACAACCGCGCAGTTTGCCGATGCTTTTTACCGTATTTATGCTTTGGACGCAGAATGGTTCGATTACGTCTGCGCCACCCTGAGCTGCCATTTGATGAGTGAATAACAATGAATACCGACCCCATGCAACAAACCCTGTCCGGCCTGATAGAGCAGAGCCTGAACCGCATCAAGGAAGCCACCATCGGTGTATTGGACATTACGGATGATAAATTGCGCGGCCACCTGCGCCAACTGATCAACAACGAATTGGGTAACGAAAACTGCTTTCTTGCCGATCCTGTCGTCGAACAGACTTTCGGCTGGGAAAGTGCGGACTGCACCTTTGCCGATTTGGCAGAGCAAAACCTGTTTTCTGCAAAACTTACCGATGTGTTGGCCAAAGCCGACAATTATGATTTCCCCAAAACTGCCCGCCCTTACATCCACCAATTGCAAGCATGGCGGCATCTTTTGGCCGATACACCCCAGTCTGCCATCATTACCAGCGGTACGGGTTCTGGCAAAACCGAATGCTTCATGATTCCGATATTGGAAGACCTGATACGCCGACAAACGCAGGAAAACACAGCGCTGGTTGGCGTTCAGGCTCTGTTTCTTTATCCGCTCAACGCCTTAATCAATTCGCAAAAGGAACGCTTGGACGCATGGACGAAGCCCTTCGGTAACAAAATCCGCTTTTGCCTCTACAACGGCAACACCAAAGAAAGTGCCGAGCCGCGAGACAAAGACCAGCCCAACCAAGTCCTGTCGCGCGAACTGCTGCGTAAAGAACCACCACCTATCCTGCTGACCAACGCCACCATGCTGGAATACATGCTGGTGCGCCAAGCTGACGCGCCGATATTGGAAAAATCGCGTCAGGCGGGTTCGCTGCGTTGGATTGTCTTGGACGAAGCGCACAGCTATATCGGCTCACAGGCGGCGGAAATTGCTTTGCTGCTACGCCGTGTGGTGCACGCTTTTGGCAAGCAACCCGAAGATATCCGCTTTGTTGCCACATCCGCCACCATCGCCTCCGACAAAGCGGCAGACGAACTGCGCCGCTACCTCGCTGACTTGGCGGGTGTGCCCCGGGAGCAGGTACTGGTGGTTTCCGGCAACAGAGACTTTCTACCGATTGGAGTTGCCGATGGCAGACAGAGTCTGACAGACATCGTATCCATTACAAATGAAACCGAACGCTTTACCGCACTGTGCCGCAGTGCAACCGCAACCACCTTGCGCAACTGCCTGACAGCAAGCACTCAGCCCTATACGTTGAACCAATTGGTACAGGCAACGCAAGCATATCTGCTTTCAGGTAGCCTTTATGAACGGCAACGCGAAGTATTGGCCTGGCTGGATGTCATGACTCAGACAAAACCGTCTGAAAATGCCGAACCATTTTTGAAGCTGCGCCTACATCTGTTCCAAGCCATGCTGCACGGTTTGTGGGCATGTGCTGACCGCCATTGCAGCGTAAAAGAAGGGTATCTGGAAGATTGGGCATTCGGACAGGTTTATCTCAACCGCCGCGCCAAATGTGATTGCGGCGCTCCTGTGTACGAACTGGTACTGTGCCAAGATTGCGGTACGTCGCACCTAATGGCGCAGGAGAGCAACGGTATTTTGCACCAGCACGACACCCGCATCACCGATGAGTTCGCACTCAATCCCGAGCCGGTAGACAATGATGAAGAAAACAGCGGAACTGACGGCGTGGACGGCTCTAACCCAATTTCAGATGGCTTGCAATTCACATCTCACAACAAAGTGCTTGCCGCTGCAGCCGATACGCTGTCTGAAAACTATACGGCACAGAAAATCGACAAAACAACTGCCGAAATCGGCGTACGGCAGGGTGAGACTTTTGAGTTGGCTTTGGATTTCTCCCTGCATGCCTGCTGTTCCGCCTGCGGCAAAGAAAGCCGAAAAACACCGTTTTATCATCAGAAGTATTTGGGCGCACCGTTTTACGTTACCCACGCCGTGCCGACTGTATTGGAATTTTGTAGGGACGCCGAAAACAACCCGCAATCGCTGCCTGCGCGCGGACGGAGATTGATTACTTTTACAGACAGTCGCCAAGGAACGGCGCGAATGGCGGTGAAAATGCAGCAGGAAGCGGAATATTCTAAATTGCGTGGTATGGTGTTTGATGTATTAGTGCAGGAAACAGGCAAAGCGGAGATCATGCCTCCCGAGTTGGTTACACTGATGCAAGCTAATCCTGCGTTGTCAGGACAAATTGTATGGAGAGGTTCGAGTGGTAAAAAAACTCATCTTACTTGGGATGATATGTACCACGCACTGCGCGACAAAGCAGAGATGACGCAAGATTTACTGCCTTACAATCGTGAAGCCAATCCCGTCATGTTTGATGATCCCAGTGGCAACGGGGCAGAAAAACTGGCAGAGTTGCTGCTGGCTCGAGAATTTATCCGCCGCCCGCGCAATGCCAATAGTTTGGAAACCTTGGGCCTGGCAATGGTTTACTATCCCGATTTGGACAAAATTAGTACGTTACCCGACGGTTGGGCGGAAACACGCGTTTTGAATCAAGCCAACAATCCAAGCAAACCGCTGAATTTGGATGATTGGAAAGCATTTTTAAAAATGCTTTTGGATTTTCACGTCCGTGAAAATTCCTTTACCAATTTGGATGAGCAGAAAAAACGATGGTTGGGCAAACGCTTTTCGGGGAAATCCCTGCTGCCGCCCGATACCAGAGAAAAGCAGACTTCGCGCAAACGGGGTTGGCCGCAAATTCGAGATAAAGACCCGCAGCCTCGAGCCGTCAAGATTTTGCAGGCGGTTACAGGGTTGGATATTCGAAACCCTTTAGCCAAACACAAAATCAACTCGTGGTTGAAAACAGCGTGGAAACAGCTCACTATAGACAGCAACATCCTGCGCCCCGATGCTGATGCTTGGAAAATGCCACTTTCGGCAATGGCGTTCAGGCTACCTGAAAAAGAAATGTGGCTGTGTCCGCAAAGCCACCGCCTAATCGACACCACTTTACGCGGCGTGTCGCCTTATCTACCGCGCAACTGGCAGGAAATGCCGTCTGAAAAGCTGTTTTGCAGCAAAATCGAATTGCCCGATTATTACCGCTTCAAACAGGATGCTACTGCTGAAACACGCCGTAACCAAATGCGCCGCCTGTTGGCACAAGACGAAGACGTCAGTCGCCTGCGCCAAAAAGGCTTGTGGAGCAATTTGAGCGACAAAATCATAGAAGGAGGTTTCTACTACCGCACAGCGGAACACTCTGCCCAGCTTGCATCCGCACAACTGGTAGCATACGAGAAAATGTTTAAAGACGGCAAAATCAACGTATTGAGCTGTTCTACCACCATGGAAATGGGCGTGGATATCGGCGGTATGGCGGCGGTAGTAATGAATAACGTACCGCCGCATCCTGCCAATTACCTGCAGCGTACTGGTCGTGCAGGACGACGCAGCGAAGCAGCGGCGGTGGCTTATACATTGTGTAAAAACGATCCGCACAACCGCCGTGTATTTGCCAACCCGAAATGGGCATTCACTACGGTCATTGCCGCGCCGAAAGTATCGTTAAGCTCGGCAAAAATCGTCAGCCGTCATGCTCATTCACTCCTGCTGGCAGAGTTTCTCGCCACACGCAGTGACACGGGCAAAGACAGTACCAAATTGAATACATCATGGTTTTTCCACCCGACAAAACAGGTTTGGCAGCAGTTTTGCGACTGGATGAACTCGTCGCAATGCACAGCCGATCAAGCCATTGCCAAACTCACGACAGGCACGGCTTTGGCGGGCGTGCCTTTGGCACATATCAAAGAGCGCGCCGTGCAACGGCTGACGGAGATGGCGGAAAACTGGCAGACTGATTTCCGCAGCATCAACTACAAAATTAATCAAACCGACAATGATTTATACAAAAAAGCCCTAAACCGCGAGAAAAAACTGCATGAAAATGAAAACTTGCTCGGCCATCTGGCGGTAAATGCCTTTCTGCCCGGCTACGGTTTCCCTACCGACGTAGTGGAAATGAAAATCCGCAAAATGGAAGACTTACGCCGCGAACGACAGAATCGCGAAGACAATCTGTTCGTCCGTAAAGAAAATCCCAGCCGCAGCTTGGATATTGCCCTGCGCGAATACGCGCCCGGTTCGGAAATTGTATTAGACGGGCGCGTGTATCGTTCGGCAGGCATCAATCTGCGTGTAAAATCAGACGAACAGGGCAAAAACGAAGCCCAACGTTTCGACACCGCATGGCGCTGTAAAAACTGTGGAACATCAGGTGTGGCACGTTACAAATACAGCCATGACGACATCCGATGTTACTGCTGCGGCGAAGCTGTTCCGTTTACCGAACAACAAACTGTGCTGACTCCAGCAGGCTTTCTGACCGATTTTTTCGAAGACAGCGGCAACGATGTTTCCAGCCAAACATTCGTTCCCACACACGCGCCCAGGGTACAACTGAACGGCACAATCACTGCCCTGCCGCAGCCCGATTGCGGCGAAATCCGCTACGGCAGCGGTGGCGAAGTGCTGTTCCGTTCTGGCGGTAAACATGAAAACGGTTTTGCCGTCTGCATGAGATGCGGGCGTGCGGATTCCATGACCGAAGACAACGAACTGCCAACCGTATTTTCAGGCGATTACCACAAGACTTTGGGTGGTGGTTTGGATATGGGCAGCAAAAAGAAAGACTGCCCCAACAGCAATGTGCAGCACAACATCCACCTGAGCCACCGTATCCAGACTGATGTATTGGAAATTGCCTTGAAAAATCCACAAACAAAAGCATGGCTAGACAGTGGAAACAAGACTGCCGCCCGCACGATTGCCGTAGCCGTGCGCGATGAAATTGCCGCCTGTTTGGGCATAGAAACCACTGAAATGGGCTATGCTGTGCGTGAAGATAAGGATTTGGAAACAGGTACAGTTCGTTGCTTGATTCAGATTTACGACCAAGCTGCAGGAGGAGCTGGTTTCGTCTTATCTGCCGTAGATGATATCAACGGTATCCTGAGCCGTGCTTTAGACCGTCTGAGTTGTCCCGCCGATTGCGGTAGCGTATGCCAGCACTGCCTAGCGGGAGGTGATGGTAATGTAGAGCGTGAGGAGCTCGATCGTCATCAAGCTTTGCAGTGGCTTGAAGAAGCGAAATTTAATCAACATTTGAAACTGCCTGTAAGTATTTCACGCATTGCTGGCAGTCGTTATTGTGCACGTACACCCATTGCTGAACTGGAAAAACGTATTCTGGAAATGCAGGGAAGTAGACTCCTGATTTTTGTCCACCAAATTGACAATAATTGGGATAGCCCTGAAATTAAAGCACAAGTAATGAAATGGCAGATGCTGTATCAGATACAGCCGGTATTCTGTTTTACCCAAGCTGCTTGGATAGATGACAACAACATCCGAGAGCTGTTCCATCCGTTCATACAGGCTGGCTGGCAGGTTGCCATCGCTTCTGCCGATGTAGAGGGTACAATCTTAGCTGCTCAACTTTCAGACGGTATTCATACCACTAGTCTGCTGCATATACAGCCTGAAGAAATATTTTCCAGACATACCAAAGCATTGTTTACTAGTGAGTGTTTGTCAGAAGTAAATACCACACTAATTGATACAGAAAATTGGTTTTCGCAAAAAGGTGGGAAACTGATTAATTTGAATCACGAATTAGATGGAAAACTAGATAGTTTTGGCGCAAGGATGCTGGCACTGATAGACAAGCAATATCCATTGTCATTACAAATTAAAAAAGATCCTATCACGGCTGTGGTTTATACTGATCGATATCTGAAAAGTCCGTTAACATTATTGATATTGGATAGTGTTATTAAGGAATTATATTGCTTGAATAAAAAACCATTTTCTACCTTGGAGTTAAATATATCATCAACTAGGCAAACCTATCAAAATAGTGAATATTTATGGCATGACTGGCAAAATAGTAACATGCAACAAGAAGTATTTAAACAATGGTTTTCTGATTACTCTAATAAGATTTCAGTTAATATTATCAAGAGTCAGTTACAGCATGCAAGAATATTAAAATTAATGCATGAATCAGGAGAATTTACTAATATTATTTATGATCAGGGTATGGGTTACTGGGGCAGAATTACCTTGCCACATGCTGAAGCAAGTCTCCGATTTTATCCTTTTGATCAAGATGCATTATTTCAGGTTAGTCATTTGAATAAATGTAAGCAGATAAATACTAATATTGCGACGGATTATGATTGGGATACCTATATCGTATTCAATATCTGCTAATAAATAGGTCTGTCCTAAATAACTAGGATAAATTGGTTTTATTAATTGCTTTAAAATAGGGTAAGAGGCTTGATTTTACTGTTGTTAAAGCGCCATTCACACTCATTCGAAATGCAGCTAAAAACGCTCTTTCAGAATGCTGTTAAACTTGTGTGAGTGGCGTTTTGCTTGGTTCCAAAAATTCTCAATGCCGCTGATATGGTTCTGACGGTTGGCAAATGATTTGGAATGATTGATGCGGTGGCCGACAGAGAGGGGCGGCTGGAAGAGGTGTACCGCGTGGTGAACAAAGCGGGCGACACCGAGCCGACCCGCGCTATCCGTTTGGCCGACGGCCGCTCCTTTATGGCCGACCGCGGCTTTGACGGCAACGTGGGCAAGCGGCACTTGATGCAGCTGGGGCAATTGCAGATGCAACGGGCGGTGGCAGATGATTTGTATCAGGCCTATCAGAGGTTGATTGCGACCAACCGGCCGCAGAAGCAGCCTGCATTTGTTGGCGTGTTCGGCCTACACACTTTGGATGAGTTGGCCCGCCGGCAATACGACATCACCGCCACCGCTGTGATGCCTACCGACGGCACCGCCATCAACTGGGGCGGCATCGAGGACGCCAAAATCTCGCTGATGCCCAACGTACCCGGTGCCAAACCTACCAGCTACCTCGGCTTTTGCGTATGGCGATTGATACGCAGCTGGAAGGGCAGGCGCGGCTGGTGGCTGGTTATGTGCTCACTGTTGCTCGATCGTTTGGAGGAAGAGACTCTGAAAAAATATGAGCGATATATGAAGATTCCGGAAAAATTTTTCTCGGGAGGTAAAACTTTTATTGTTTTACCTCCCAAATTTTTTGAAATTATAGGTCTGGGGAAAGTGGAGTTATGATGTGTTATAGAGATTGCTTTTTTTGTTTAAAGCGCATACTTATATTTATATATATAATATAAATACCTATTATAA
>NZ_CEXQBZ010000042.1:0-11339 GCF_982712965.1 Neisseria flava
TGACAATGCCGGATAGCTGCTCAAACGGGTCTTCAAGCAAAAGCCAAAAGTGTAAACAACACTGTTGATTTCTACACCATATATCGTTCCCCAAAAGGGATGCTTAACAATACTTCTCTATTTGCGTATCACGCCTAAGTCAGCGGTTTGCGGTATCGGATTGCGTGGGATAACAATTCTTCAATCTCTATCCACATAGCTCCTCCCATTTACAGCAAACCCGGCTGACCCAATGCCGGGTCGGTCGCGCGAGCGGCTTGTGCGTCTTCAACGGTCAGCCCCAAGGCTTTCGCCACGCCTTCACCGTAGGCAGGGTCGCAACGGTGGCAGTTGCGGATGTGGCGGTATTTGATGAAGTCGGGCGCGTCGCCCATGGCTGCGGCGGTGTTGCCGAACAAAGCCTGTTTCTGCGCGTCGTTCATCAGGTTAAACAAGGCGTGCGGTTGGCTGAAATAGTCGTCATCGTCTTGGCGGTAGTCCCAGTGCGCCGCGTCGCCGTTGATTTTCAAAGGCGGTTCGGCGAAGTCGGGCTGTTGCTGCCATTGGCCGAAGCTGTTGGGTTCGTAGTGCGGCAGGCTGCCGTAGTTGCCGTCGGCGCGGCCTTGTCCGTCACGCTGGTTGCTGTGGACGGGGCAACGCGGGCGGTTGACGGGGATTTGGCGGAAGTTCACGCCTAAGCGGTAGCGTTGCGCGTCGGCGTAATTGAACAGACGGGCTTGCAGCATTTTGTCGGGGCTGGCGCCGATACCGGGCACGAGGTTGCTCGGGGCGAAGGCGGATTGTTCCACATCGGCGAAGAAATTTTCGGGATTACGGTTCAACTCGAATTCGCCCACTTCAATCAGCGGATAGTCTTTTTTCGGCCAAACTTTGGTCAGGTCGAAGGGATGATACGGCACTTTTTCCGCATCAGCTTCAGGCATGACTTGGATGTACATCGTCCATTTCGGAAACTCGCCGCGTTCGATGGCTTCGTACAAGTCGCGTTGGTGGCTTTCGCGGTCGTCGGCGATGATTTTTGCGGCTTCTTCGTTGGTCAGGTTTTTAATGCCTTGCTGGCTGCGGAAATGGAATTTCACCCAAAAACGTTCGCCCGCTTCGTTCCAGAAGCTGTAAGTATGCGAACCGAAGCCGTGCATATGGCGGTAACTGGCGGGAATGCCGCGGTCGCTCATGACGATGGTGACTTGGTGCAGGGCTTCGGGCAGCAGCGTCCAGAAGTCCCAGTTGTTCGTAGCGGAGCGCATATTGGTGCGCGGATCGCGTTTGACGGCTTTGTTCAGGTCGGGGAATTTGCGCGGGTCGCGCAGGAAGAATACGGGCGTGTTGTTGCCGACCATATCCCAGTTGCCTTCTTCGGTATAGAACTTCAACGCAAAGCCGCGGATGTCGCGTTCCGCATCGGCTGCGCCGCGCTCGCCTGCCACGGTGGTGAAACGGGCGAACATCTCGGTTTTCTTGCCAACTTCGCTGAAGATTTTGGCGCGGGTGTATTTCGTGATGTCGTGCGTTACGGTGAACGTACCGAACGCGCCCGAACCTTTGGCATGCATACGGCGTTCGGGAATCACTTCGCGCACGAAGTCGGCGAGTTTTTCATTCAGCCACAAATCCTGCGCCAGCAACGGGCCGCGCGGACCAGCGGTCAGGCTGTTTTGATTGTCGGCAACGGGGGCGCCGTTGTTCATGGTCAGGTGGGTTACGGGACATTTAGAGACAGTCATAATAATTTCCTTTGTGAAATGGTCAGTGGTTTATAAAACGATTTGCCGAAAAGCATATTCGTAGCCGGTTTCTTGGCATTCATAAATTTCTTGTATCGACATTTATTTTTCCTTTTGTTTAAACTATGAATAGGACTATACAGAAAGGTTTTGCCTATTGGAACTATGACTTCAATTTAATATTGTTATTATTAATTGAGATTTTATTTTTGTTAGATTTTTATTATCGAATAAACATGTTAAACAAAAAGGTCGTCTGAAACTGTTTTCAGACGACCTTTTTGTATCTCCGTTCGCATTAAAGCTTGCGCATCATCATCATGAAATATGCGCCGCCTATGAGCGTGGCCATCATTCCGGCGGGGACTTCGTAAGGGAACATTACCTGCCTGCCCAGCCAGTCGGCCGTCATCATAACCGATGCGCCGATAAGTGCGGCGGCGGCAAGTTGCTGTTTTGGCAGGCGTGCGCCGAGCATACGGGCCAGATGCGGCGCAAGCAGTCCGACGAAGCTCAATGGGCCGATAAGCAGTGTGGATAAGGCGGTTAACGCTGCGCTTGAGACGATCAGCACCAGCCGTGCGAGGGGGACGTTGATGCCGACGGAGCGGGCGATTGTTGCGTTCAGGCCGAGCAGTCCGAGCCAGCGTTGCAGCGTGAGGATGAGGAGGAGCGAGGCAGCGGCGAGGAGGCCGACGGTAAGGGCGGATTCGGGCGTTGCCTGATAAGTTGAACCTGACATCCACAATAAAAGCAGTTGTACGCGGAAATCGCCGATTGCCATCCAAATGCGGATGGCGGCATCGGCGAGTGCGGCCAGTGCCATGCCGGTAAGCAGGATTTTTTCGGGAGTAAATCCGTTTTTGCGGTTGAACAGCATCAACAGCCCCAAGGATACGAGAGCGGAAAAGATACCTGTCAGCCAAAACCAGCCGCTGCCCGAGGTAATGCCGAACAGCATCACTACCGACATCGCGCCGAATGCCGTTCCAGAGCTGATGCCCAAGAGTTCGGGTCCCGCCATCGGGTTTTGCGTCAGCCTTTGCAGTATG
Organism: Neisseria flava; assembly: GCF_982712965.1. Classification (NCBI taxonomy): domain Bacteria; kingdom Pseudomonadati; phylum Pseudomonadota; class Betaproteobacteria; order Neisseriales; family Neisseriaceae; genus Neisseria; species Neisseria flava. The sequence goes on from NZ_CEXQBZ010000042.1 coordinate 2,777, forward strand.
ACGCCGGTCAACGCGAGCATGGTGCCGGTGGCGGCGGCGAGCAGCACGCGCGGGTAGCGGAATACGAAATATTCCGGGTCTATGGTCAGGCGCAGGGTTTCGTCATAGCGTCCGACCGTAAACGCCAATACCGATACGGCGACGGCGATAAGCAGCAGAAAACGCAAGAGGCGCGGGACGTGCGGCGCGGCGGTTGAAATATCGGAGGTCGTCTGAAACGAAGGACGCGGAGGTGCTTTCGCCGTCAGCCACAACAAAAGCGGCGCGCCGACGAGGGCAGTTACAGCGCCGGCGGGCAGATCGGTGCCGCGGTAGTGTTTCAGCAGCATCAGGCCGTTGTCCGTCAGCATCAAAAGCAGTGCGCCGACGATGAAGGAACAAATCAGGCGCATGGACAGCGTGCGTACGCCCATTTGCCGCACCAGCGTCGCCGCCGCCAATCCGACAAAGCCCATCATGCCGACAAAGCCGACCACGCCCGCACTCAAAAATGCAGCAACCGCCAAAGACAGCAGGCGGATTTTCTTCACCGGTATGCCTGCCGATTCCGCCTGTGTGTCGCCCAGGCTCATGATGTTTAACGGTTTGATTAAAAAGGCGGTAAGTATGGCGGCAACGGCAATCCGCCACAAAAGCCCCAACGTATCGCGCCAACTGTCCTGCACCAGGGAGCCGCTGCCCCACTGCATCACGCCGCGCGTCTCTTCGCTGAAAAACAGCATCACGATACCGGTGAGGGAACCCAGATACAGGCTGACCACCAAACCCGCCAGCACGACGCTGAGCGGTTGCAGGGCGCGTCGTGCCGACAGCCGCAATACCGCGCCCAAAGCCGCCGCTGCGCCGGCAAACGCCACGGCGGATGTGCCGTAGGCAAGGAAGGAGGGGGCGAACACGGTCGCCGCCACCAAAGCCGCCTGCGCGCCGCTGCTGACTGCCAGTGTACTGTCGGATGCGAGCGGATTGCGCATCAACTGTTGCATCAGCATGGTCGCCGTCGCCGTACTGCCGCCTGCGAGCAGCGCCATCGCCATGCGGGGCAGAGTGTTGTTCTGCACCATCAGCGCATCCAAAGGCAGGCTGTCGGGACGGTCAAACAGCCGCAGCCACGGCAGCGTCCATTCCAGCTTCAATATCCAAAACGCCGTCAGCGCGCACGATATTGCCAACGCGGCGGCAAGGATAGGCAGGGGTCGTCTGAAAATCTTTACCATGCGGCTTCCTTTTGTGCGGACGGGTTTTCAGACGACATCGAACGCATCAGTTGCAAAGTGAAACGCTGCATGGACGGCAGTGCGCCGTAGCTCCACGACAGCTCGAAGATGCGGCGGTTTGCAGGGCGGCAGAATGGCAGGCGTTGCCAAAGCGCGCTTTTTTCGAGCGTTGCACGTGTATTTTGAGGATGCGGTTTGACGATGATTAGCAGCGTGTCCGGCGGCAGTTTTGCCAAATCTAAAAGCGTGATGTTTTCGAAACCCCATTCGTTGCTTTTGCCCGTCCAGGCATTGTTCAGCCCCAATTTGTCGAACACGGCCTGAAACAGCGAAGTCTTGCCGTAAATCCGCAAATGCCGCCCGTCGACAAACTGCACCACCGCAAACGGGCGGCCGCGATATGCCGAAAGCGCGGGTTTGGCGCGGGCAAACAGGTTTTCCGTACCGGCAATCAGCTTTTCGGCAGCGGCAGGGTCGCCGATGATTTTACCCAGCCTGCGCGTGGCTTCGACCGTGTGGGCATATTCGATGCCTTTTGCCGTGCCGAAATCCACTTCGCGTACCGGGGCGATTTTTTCAAACTGGGACTTGGCGGCGGCATACCAGGAAGATTGCACGAAAAAATCAGGCTTTATCTGATACAGCCGCTCCAAATTCGGCTGGAAGCGCAGCCCCGCTTCCTTGACGGCAGCGGGCAGCGGCGGATAGTTCACCCAGGTATCGTACACGCGGCGGTCGGCAACGCTGACGGGCGGATGCCCCATCGCCGTCAGTGTTTCGGCGACCGTCCAGTCCGAAGTCGCCACGCGCGGTGCGGCGGGTGCAGGCAGGGAAAACAGGAGGGCTGCGGTAAAAAACAGCCGTGCGGCAAGGCGGGGAATGTCGTCTGAAAAGCGGTGGGACATGAGCTTGGAAGGTCTTTCGGTTTTTGAATAGAGGGTCGTCTGAAACATATCGGATACAGGTATTCCACAATGGTCTGCGATGTCATCCGGTTTGGATTCGGGCGGCGGATTTTATGGTCGGAACTTATGCGGCGGGACGGTTTGCCTGCGTCAAGGCAATGCCACGGGGCAGCCGTTTTCAGGATGGGCGATGATGTTCATATCGACGCTGTAAATGTCTTTCAACACTTCTGCGGTCATAATGTCGGCGGGTTTGCCCGTTTTTAATAGCCGTCCCTGTTTGAGCGCGACCAGTTCATCGCAATACCGCGCCGCCAGATTAATATCGTGGATGACGATGATGACGCCCAAACCCAAATTGCGAGACAGCTTGCGCACCAGTGCCATCACGTCGATTTGGTGGGCGATGTCCAAAGCGGCAAGCGGTTCGTCTAGCAGCAAAAAGCGGCTTTGCTGCGCCAGGCACATCGCCAGCCAGACGCGCGAACGTTCGCCGCCCGAAAGCGTATCGACGATTTGATCGGCAAATTTTTCCGTATGCGTCAGCCGCAACGCCTGTTCCACCGCCTGTCTGTCCGCATCGTTCGTGCGCCCTAAAAGCCCGCTCCAGGCATAACGCCCCATCATAACCAGCTCGCGCGCGGTCAGCGCGGTGGCGGCGGGCAGGTGCTGCGGAAGATAGGCGACTTCTTTGGCGTATGCGCGGGCGGAATAGGCGCGTATTTCTTTGTCGTTCAGCAATATCCTGCCGCCTGCGGGTTCATGCTGGCGGGTGAGCAGTTTCAACAGCGTGGACTTGCCCGAGCCGTTATGACCAATGAGGCCGTACACGCGGTTAGGGGAAAAGTTGACGCTGATGTCGTGCAGCAGCGAGCGTCCGGGTATGGCGAAGGTGGCGTTTTGGATTTGGAACACGTTTCAGACGACCTTTTGGTGGGTTTGACGTTATTCGGAGAAAGCGGCGGAGCGGCAAAACCCATTGCCCGTTGTCGGTGCCGATGCCGCAAAGGCGGAGTTTTACGGCGGTTGTCCGAAAGCGTAGGGCAAAGTCGGACGCCCCAGGCTCCAAGGTCGTCTGAAAACGTTTCAGACGACCTTTGGACCGTTGGAGGCTGTTTGCCGCCCGTCCCTTAAAAATCGACCGAAGCCGACAGGGTGAAGCTGCGCGGTGCGCCGGCGTTCAGGTAGCCGTTGTTAGGGTATCCGCCGACGGATGCCCAGTATTTCTTGTTGGCAACATTATCGAGGCGGGCGCGGAAGGTGGCTTCGTGCCTGCCGATTTGGGTGCGGTAGCGCGCGCCGATGTCGAAGCGCGTCCAGCCGCCGACTTTAAGCGTATTGGCCGCATCGGCGTAGGAAGAACCGGTGTAAACCATGCGTCCGTCAAATGCCAAACCCTGCACTTTCGGCACTTCCCATTCCAAGCCGATGTTGGCTTGGGTTTTAGCCGCGCCGATGGTGCGTTTGCCGTCAGTTGCAGATGAGCCGGTAGATTTCTGCTTGGCATCGAGCAGGGTAATGCCGCCCAAGAGCCTCACACCTTGTGCGACTTCCCCGTAAACGGTGATTTCCGCGCCCCGGTGGCGGTCTTTGCCTTCGGAGGTGAAGCGGGCGGTGTTGTCGTTTTCGGCAACGTAAAGCGAACGCGGTTTGTCGGTGTGGAACAGGGCCAATCCCGCGCCGAAGCCGTTGGCTTCAAATTTCGTGCCGATTTCTTTTTGTTTGGAAACATAGGGTTTGAGCGATTCGCCGGCATTGCTGACGGCGTAGGCCCGGCCGTTGATGGAGGCAGTCGAGCCTGCGGTCGCGCCTTGTCCCAGGCTTTCGATGTAGTTGCCGTACACCGACCAGTTGGGCGTGATGCGGTAAACCGCGCCGGCGGCAGGGCTGATGCGCGATTTTTTGTAGTCTTCGGTTTGCATGCCTGTATTGTAGGCGTAGCTTTCATTGTGAAGCTGCTGCCAGCGCGCCCCGAGCGTGAATTGCAGGCGTTTGTCCCAAAGGCTGAAGGTGTCACCCAAGGCGAAGCTGGTCAGGCGTGTTTTGCCGGTAACAGCAGGATTGCCCATGTCGTTGCCCGAATACAGCGGGTCGGCGGCTGCGGGTTGCGGATAGCGGGACGGGTTGTAGAGGTTGGTCGTATATTGGTTGCCCCAATCCATGATGTAAGCGTTTTTGCGCGAGGATTGGAAACGGTTGGCGGCGGCGGTCCATTCGTGCTCTACCGCGCCCGTATTGAATTTGCCGCGCAAACCGATTTCGCCCGTGTCGATTTTATCCTTACGCGCGTTGTCGAAGCGGTAAATCGATCCGTCGCCGTTGACATTGCGGACAGTCAGGTTTGCCAGAGAATTGTTTTCCTTGCTGCGGCGGAAGCCGTAGGCGGCGTAGGCAGTCAGGTTGTCGTTGAAATCGTATTCGCCGCGCATTGTGCCGAACCAGTCGCGCTCGTTGGAATACGTCCACGGCTGCGCCCAGTTGGACGAGGCATCAGGCGCGGCCGGCACGGCGGTCAGGCCTGACAGGGTAACATTGGTACGCGTGGCTTTGAGCTTGTTGTCCTGCCAGCCCAAATCGGCGGACAGGCGGGCATTTTCATTGCGCCAGTCTAGGCCGACATTGACCAGGCTGAGTTTGGACTTTTCGTCATCTATTGCGGTTTTGCCGTTATGGTGCGCCGCATTGACGCGCACGCCGAATTCCTGATTTTGTCCGAAACGGCGCGCCACGTCCGCCGCCAAACCACCGCGTTTTCCCGCGCCGTAATTGGCAGTCAGCCGGTTCAATCCTTCATTGGACGCGCGTTTGGGCAATACGGATACCGTGCCGCCGATATTGTTGCCACCCGGCGCCATGCCGTTTAAGAAGGCGGATGCGCCGCGCTGGACTTCCACGCGTTCGAAAAGCTCAGTGGCGATGTATTGGCGCGGCAGGATGCCGTAAAGGCCGTTGTACATGGTATCGTCCGATTCGGCGGCAAAGCCGCGTATGAAATAGGCTTCCTGAAAATTGCCGTAACCGCGCGCAACGCGGACGGTCGGGTCGTTTTGCAGTACGTCGCCGACGCTGCGCGCATGTTTGTCTTGAATCAGCCTATTGGTGTAAGCAGTATTGGAGAACGGCGATTCTAGGTTTTTTTTATTGCCCAAAATACCCACGCGGCTGCCGCGCGCCACCTGTCCGCCCTTAAATGCAGGAATCAAACCGCCCTTGGATGCGTCCGCGCTGGCGGTTACAGTGATGGTTTCGAGTTCGGCGATTTCTCGGGCTTGGGGTTCGTCTGAGGCAAATGCCGCCGAAACGGCAAGGAGGGAGAGGCTGAGGATGCTGAGTCTGGAAGCGGGCTTAATCATTTGTATTTTCTTTCAAAAGTCGATTGTAACGGTTAATTCTAAAAGAAAATTAATTTCATTTCAAAAAAATAAATGATAAAAGGTCGTCTGAAACTGTTTTCAGACGACCTTTTGACTGAATGGCTGTCAACTTTACCGTTTACGCCGCGTCGTACAAACCGCGCACCACCCTGCCGATGGCGGCGATGCCTTTTTCCAGCGTTTGAGCGTCCTGCGCAATGCTCATGCGGATGCACTCGCGGGCGTGCGGGTAATCCTGCGTGTCGATGCCGACGAAGAAATGTTCGCCCGGAATAATCAGCGTGCCTTCGGCTTTGAGCATTTCGTACAGGGTTTGCGATGAAACGGGCAGGTTTTCAAACCAGAGCCACAGGAAAATCGCGCCTTCGGGCTTGTGGATTTTCAGCGGATACGCGCCCAGCTCGCGCTTGAGCAGCGAGACGGCGGTTTGCGCCTGATTGCGGTAAAACGGCCGGATGACGTCGTCTGAAAGCTGTTTCAGACGACCGTCCTGCAACAGCGGCGTTGCGATGGCCGCGCCGAAGCGGGTCGGCGACAGGTTCACAATCGCGTTCAGGCTGCTGACGGCTTTGACGACTTCGGGCGCAGCGACGATGATGCCGGTGCGCACGCCCGGCAGGCCGACTTTGGACAGGCTGAAGCAGAGGATAATGTTTTCGTGCCAATTCAGCGTCACGTCGCTGTAAATGATGTTTGGGAACGGCATTCCGTAGGCGTTGTCGATAATCAGCGGAATGCCGTGTTCTTGCGCCAAAGCGTCAAGCCGCGCCATTTCGCCGTCGGTCAGCACGTTGCCGGTCGGATTGGTCGGGCGCGAACAGCAAATCGCGCCGATTTTGCCCGCTTTGAGTTCCGGCAGGCTCTCCAGCGCGTCAAAGTCCACGCGGTATTTGAAGAAGCCTTCTTCGCCTTCGTGTTCGACAGCTTCGATTTTGGGTTTGACGGAAACGAAGTGCTGCCCTTCGACATGCACGTCGGCATAGCCGATGTATTCGGGCGCGAGCGGCAGCAGAATGGCTTTCTCTACGGAAAGGTCGTCTGAAACCTTGTATTTTCCGCCGAAAAGGTTGAAAAGATAGAAAAACGCGTTCTGCGAACCGTTGGTCAGCGCAATATTGTCGGCAGTCAGGTTCCAGCCGTATTCGCGGTTGAGAAAGGTGGTCAACGCATCAATCAGCGCGGCATCACCTTGGGGATTGGAGTAATTGCCGATGTTCTCGACAGCGTGTTCCGCTGCCAGTTTGGAAAATACGTCGGCGAACACGGCATTGACTTCGGCGATTCGCGCCGGATTGCCGCCGCCGAGCATGTTGACGGGCTTATCGCTTTTGAGCGCGTCGCCGAGGTCGTCCATAAGTTGCAGGATGCCGCTGTGTTGCGTGAATTTTTCGCCGAATGCCGAGAACTGCATGATGACTCCGTGTAAATATGATTGGCGGGGATTATATCAGCTTGATATGGAGGGAGGCTTTCTGCCAGCCTGAAAACGGGTTTCAGACGACCTTTTATGTTTAGGAAGATGTTCCACCCGTCCATTCGGGTACGGTGCCGGTGTCGAAGCCTAAAAGTGAAAGCGCGTGGGCGGTGCTGTGGGTGATGATGTCGTCTATGGTTTGCGGCTGCTGGTAGAGGGCGGGGGTAGGCGGGAAGACGATGCCGCCCATTTCGGTAACGCGGCGCATATTGTCCAGATGGGCAAGGTTGAGCGGGGCTTCGCGCACCATCAGCACAAGGCGGCGGCGCTCTTTCAGGACTACGTCCGCCGCGCGTGTCAGCAGGTTGTCGCCGAAGCCGTTTGCGACCGCTGCCAGCGTGCGCATCGAGCAAGGGGCGATCAGCATCCCGTCGGTTTTGAACGAACCGCTGGCGATGGCGGAGCCTATATGGTTTATCGGATGGACGACATCGGCAAGGCGGTAGAGTTCGTCTTTCTCATATGGTGTTTCCAGCGCGCGCGTCATTTCCGCGCTTTTGGATACCACCAGATGCGTTTCGACATCGTGTGTGCGCAAAAGTGCCAAGGCCTTGATGCCGTATTGGAAACCGCTGGCTCCGCTGATGCCGATAATCAAACGTCGGGTCATGAAAGTCTTTCGTAAAAGCGTATTTTGGCAACATTATAAAGCAGGTCGTCTTAACAGGCAGGTTTCATATTTTGAAAAGCAGCTGTTTGACTGAAGGCAAGGGTAGGGGAGGTGGTTCGGCAGAAACAGCCGAAATATGTTATAAATAAGCCCTTCTACCGCACTCAAATTGGAGCATACGACATGGAATTGGTATTTATCCGCCACGGACAAAGCGAATGGAACGCGAAAAACCTGTTTACAGGCTGGCGCGACGTGAAACTGAGCGAGCAGGGGCTTGCCGAAGCTGCCGCCGCCGGTAAAAAACTAAAGGAAAAAGGCTACGAGTTCGACATCGCCTTCACTTCCGTCCTGACCCGCGCGATTAAAACCTGCAACATCGTTTTGGAAGAATCCGACCAACTGTTCGTGCCGCAAATCAAAAGCTGGAGGCTGAACGAACGCCACTACGGCCAGCTGCAAGGTTTGGACAAGAAACAAACCGCCGAAAAATACGGCGACGAGCAAGTCCACATCTGGCGCCGCAGCTACGATACCCTGCCGCCGCTGCTCGACCCGAAAGACCCGTTCTCCGCACACAACGACCGCCGCTATGCCAACCTGCCCGCCGATGTCGTACCCGACGGCGAAAATCTGAAAGTTACTTTGGAGCGCGTATTGCCGTTCTGGGAAGACCAAATCGCCCCCGCTATTCTGAGCGGCAAGCGCGTCTTGGTCGCCGCACACGGCAACTCCCTGCGCGCATTGGCAAAACACATCGAAGGCATTTCCGACGAAGACATCATGGGCTTGGAAATCCCGACCGGTCAGCCGCTGGTGTACAAATTGGACGACAATTTGAAAGTAGTTGAAAAATTCTATCTGTAAGCTTTGCGGATAATAAAAAGGTCGTCTGAAACCCTGATTTGTGGTTGAACTGCACCCCAAAAGTTGGACACATCCCCTCCAACTCACAAGGTGCAGTTTTTTTATGAGCAAATATACAT
>NZ_CEXQBZ010000043.1:0-10974 GCF_982712965.1 Neisseria flava
GTATCCGGGGAGGATTAAGGGGGTATTTGGGTAAAATCAGGAGCAATTAGTGGCAGAAACAGCCGAAAACCTGTGTTAGGGTTTCGGATATCGAAGGAAGGGTTTTTGCAAAGGTCTCCAAATATCAAAAACATGAAAAAAACAAAAAAATCCTGATTAATCAAAATGTTGATTTCTAATATGAGCTTTCGACAGGCAAAAAAATAACCGCTGATAAGCGGTTTTTTGTGGTGCCCAGGGTCGGACTCGAACCGACACACCTTGCGGCGGGGGATTTTGAGTCCCCTGCGTCTACCAATTTCGCCACCTGGGCTGGTGAAGAAGTCGCTATTATAGCGGCGTATTCGGGCTTGTAAAGCAAAATCTTGCCTTATTTGCAGATATATTGCTTATATTTTTGATTTTTAAAAACATTAAATTTATTTTATTTTGTTCCCGACGCTTCCTACTCTTTCCACTTATATCAAACATCATTCATTTTCAGCCGAAAAACGGCATAAACCGCTATATTAAATGTTGCAAACGCGCTAAGATGGCGGCGTTCGTTTCATTTTTTATTTTCAGACGACGTTCACACACCATACCCGCATTGGAGAATTTTTATGATGCCTACTGCAATCCGTACCGCCATTTTGGGCGCATTCGCCCTTACCGCACTTGCTGCCTGCAAACCTGAAGCCAAAACGCCGGAACAAAATCCCGCGACCGCTTCAGCTGCTTCTTCAACAGCGTCCGCCCCAGCCGCAACGCCTGCTTCTTCTCCTGAAACGACGACCTCGCTTAATGCTGCTGCCGCTCCTAAACCGCAAGGTCCGGGAACGGATATGCGTAAAGAAGACATCGGCGGCGATTTCACGCTGACCGACGGCGACGGCAAGCCGTTCAGCTTAAGCGACCTGAAAGGCAAAGTCGTGATCCTGTCCTTCGGCTATACACACTGCCCCGACGTTTGTCCGACCGAATTGTTGACTTACAGCGACACATTGAAACAATTGGGCGATCAGGCGAAAGATGTGAAAGTGGTGTTCGTCAGCATCGACCCAGAGCGCGACACACCTGAAGTCATCAGCAAATACGTCAAACAGTTCAATCCTGAATTTATCGGTCTGACTGCGACAGGCGACCAAAGCCTGCCGGTCATCAAACAGCAATACCGCGTGGTTTCCTCCAAAGTGGTTCAGAAGGAAGACAGCGAGAACTATCTGGTTGACCACTCTTCCGGCGCGTATCTGATTGATAAAAACGGCGAAGTGGCGATTTTCTCACCTTACGGCAGCGAGCCGGCAACTATTGCTGCCGACATCAAAAAACTGCTTTGATCCACATGGGGTCGTCTGAATGCCGGTCGCGGTTTTCAGACGACCTTTTTCCCATCTGAAACATACAATGGAGAAAGTCAGGCTGCCTGCTTGGTACGGGTTAAAAGTCTGACGGCACACAACAACAATGACTGAAAACACACTGACCATCGCCCTGTCCAAAGGACGCATCTTTGAAGAAACCCTGCCGCTTTTGGCGGCGGCGGGCATTGTTCCTGCCGAAGCGCCCGAGAAATCGCGCAAGCTGATTATCGGCACCAACCATGAAAACATCCGCCTCGTCATCGTCCGAGCCACCGACGTGCCGACTTACGTCCAATACGGCGCGGCAGACTTCGGCATTGCAGGCAAAGACGTTTTAATCGAACACGGCGGCAGCGGGCTTTATCAGCCGCTGGATTTGCACATCGCCGAATGCCGCATGATGATTGCCGTCCGCAAAGGGTTCGACTACGCCGCCGCCTCACAGCCCGGCAGTCGCCTGCGCATCGCGACGAAATACCCCAACATCGCCGCCGAGCATTTCGCCGGCAAAGGCGTACACGTCGACATCATCAAACTTTACGGCTCGATGGAACTTGCGCCGCTGGTCGGCCTGAGCGACGCCATCGTCGATTTGGTCTCCACCGGCAACACGCTTAAGGCAAACGGCTTGGAAGCGGTCGAACACGTTGTCGATATTTCCAGCCGTCTGGTGGTCAACAAAGCCGCATTGAAAACGAAACACGCGCTGCTGGAGCCGATTATTCAGGCGTTCGGCGGCGCAGTGAAGGCGGGGTGAACATTCCTTTGAATGAAGATGCGTTTTCAGACGACCCTATCCGTTCCCGCCGACAGGTCGTCTGAAAATATCACCGGCAGTAAACTGTATAGGAGAAGTTAAAATGGTTGCAAAAATAAAAAAATTTTCAGATTCAACCCTTTCCGTTTTGAATAACGGCGAGCGTCGGTTTTACGTCTATTGTCTGACCGACCTGAAAAAAGACAAAATCCTCTACATCGGCAAAGGCTGCGACAACCGCATCTTCGAGCATGAACAAGCCGCCCGTTCGCAAGATGGCGAATTCGGTGATCTTGACGTACCGGAACGCAAAGCCATCGCCAAATGCAAGAAACTCGGCCGCCATATCATCAGCTACCATTTGACCGAAGCCGAAGCGCAGGCCGCCGAAACTGCCCTGATTCATTTCGTCAAATCCGTTGTCGACAAAAAATTCAAAAACAAATCTGCCGGATGCGGCGCAGGCGGTATCAGCGCAGAAGAACTCGACGAACGCTTCAAATTCACGCCCTGCCCGCTCGACGAATTCAACCCCGACGGACTCGTTCTCGCTGTCAAAATCCAAGACGCTTTGGACTTGGATACCGACGAAGAAGCAGACTACCGCTTCGACAACCAAGACGATGCCAACCTCAAATCGCGTACGTTGGGCAACTGGGTTATCGGTAAAGATGCCGCATCAAAAGTGAAATACGTTATCGGCATTCACACCGGCCTGCAAAACGCCGTCGTCAGCGCGTATGAAGTGGACAGTTTTGAAACAATGGCTGAAGAAACCAAAAACGGCAGGACACAAACCTGTTACCGTTTCCATACCGCCTCGTCCAGCAAAAAAGTGCTGTCCAAGCTCGGTCTGCACCAAAAATGCCTACCCGAATTGAAGTTCGGCGGCGCGGGCGAAAAGGCGTATATCAGACCCAAAACAGAGACAGAGACTGAACAAGAAAATATTCAGACGACCCCAAGTCCAAAAATAAAAAAGGAGAAAACCAAGTCATGAAAAAACTCAACACCCAATCGCCCGATTTCCAAGCCGAACTCAAAGCCCTGCTGGCTTTTGAGACCGCGCAGAATCCGGAAATCGACCGCATCGTCGCCGACATCTGCGTCGACGTGCAAAAACGCGGCGATGCGGCGCTCATCGAATACACCAACCGCTTTGACGGCACGTCCGCCCAAACCATAACCGACCTGATTCTGACACAAGACGATTTGCAGGCTGCGTTTGAGCGTTTGCAGCCCGAAATTCAAACCGCCTTGAAAACCGCCGCCGCACGGGTTGAAAGCTACCACCAACGCCAAAAAATGGAATCGTGGACGTACCAAGATGAAGACGGCACGCTCTTGGGACAACAGATTACACCGCTCGACCGCGTCGGAATTTACGTTCCCGGCGGCAAAGCGGCGTATCCGAGTTCCGTCATCATGAACGCCATGCCCGCCCATGTTGCAGGCGTGAAAGAAATCATCATGGTCGTCCCCACTCCCAAAGGCGAACGCAACGACATCGTACTTGCCGCCGCCTTCGTCGCGGGCGTCACCAAAGTCTTTACCGTCGGCGGTGCGCAGGCGGTTGCCGCCCTCGCCTACGGCACCGAGTCCGTACCGCAGGTCGATAAAATCACCGGCCCGGGCAACGCCTTCGTCGCCGCCGCCAAACGCCGCGTGTTCGGCGTGGTCGGCATCGACATGGTGGCAGGGCCGTCTGAAATCCTCGTCATCGCCGATGGCACCACGCCCGCCGACTGGGTGGCGATGGATTTGTTCAGCCAAGCCGAACACGACGAAATCGCCCAAGCCATCCTCATCGGCACATCGCAGCCCTATCTCGACGAAGTTCAAGCCGCCATGAACCGCCTCATAGCAACCATGCCCCGCCGCGACATCATCGAAGCCTCGCTCGGCAACAGGGGCGCGATGATACTCGCCAAAGACTTGGACGAAGCCTGCGAAATCGCCAACTACATTTCCCCCGAACACTTGGAATTGTCGGTAGAAAACCCGCAGGAATGGGCGAAAAAAATCCGCCACGCCGGCGCGATTTTCATGGGACGCTACACCAGCGAAAGCCTCGGCGACTACTGCGCCGGCCCCAACCACGTCCTACCCACCAGCCGCACCGCCCGCTTCTCCTCGCCGCTGGGCACTTACGACTTCCAAAAACGCTCCAGCCTGATCCAAGTCTCCGAACAAGGCGCGCAGAAACTGGGTAAAACCGCCAGCGTGTTGGCACACGGCGAAAGCCTGACCGCCCACGCGCGCGCGGCGGAATTCAGGTTGAAAGACTGATTCGGTCGAACCCGCCATCCATCAAAAAGCAAAGGTCGTCTGAAAACCTGTTTTTAGGATTTTCAGACGACCTTTATTAAAAGAAACATCATGAAACAAACAATTCAAGAAAAACTCACCCACATCGCCCATACCGAGCCGCTGCATTTCCTGATGGCGGTAGAAAGCGGCAGCCGCGCATGGGGCTTTGCCTCGCCCGACAGCGATTACGACGTGCGCGCCATTTATATCCGTCCGCAGCCATATTATCTGCAAATCGACGAAGCGAAAGACACGTTTGAATTTATCGAAAACCAATGGTTTGACGTGGGCGGCTGGGACATCCGCAAAGCATTGCGCCTGCTGCGGAAAAGCAATGCCACGCTGCTCGAATGGCTGCGTTCGCCGATGGTTTATACGCAGGACGATGATTTCACAGGTCGTCTGAACGCGCTTGCGCCGCAATACGTCCAAGCCGCCGCGCTGCTGCACCATTATCGCGGCATCGCGGGCAACGCTTTGAAAGCCATGGATTTGGCGCACCCCGTCAAACTGAAAAAATGGTTTTACGTCTTGCGTCCGCTGCTCGCGGCACGGTGGGCAGTCAAACAAGGCGGCATCCCGCCGATGACGCTGGCGGAACTGATGAGCGAATGGCAAACGGACTGCGCCGCCCAAATCGCCGATTTAGTGGCAATCAAGGCGGAACAGGATGAAAGTTACCTGCATACGCTGTCGCCTGAATTACAACGCTTGACCGTTGATTTATATAACGAAGTTTCCGAATTATCCGCCCCTGCCGCCCAAGCCGCCGACAGCGGGCCGCTGAACGAATTGTTCCGCGAAACCTTGGCGGCGGTTTATCCTTAAGGTCGTCTGAAAATGCTCACCATCGAAGACTTGCACACACAAAACCTGCTTCTGCTCGAAGCCGTTTCCGGCAGCCGCGCCTACGGTTTGGCAACGCCCGAATCCGATACCGACATCAAAGGCGTGTTTTACCTGCCCAAATCCATGTTTTACGGCATGGAATACATCCCGCAAATCAGCAACGAAACCAACGACATCGTTTATTACGAACTCGGGCGGTTTATCGAGCTTTTGCTGCAAAGCAACCCGAACACGCTGGAACTGCTCGCCTCGCCGCCTGACTGCGTGCGCTACCGTTCGCCGCTGATGGACGCGTTCAAAACCGAATGGTTTGCGTCCAAAGCCTGCCGTCAGAGTTTCGCCGGATACGCCTACGGACAAATCAAAAAAGCACGCGGGCTGAACAAGAAAATCAGCAACCCGATGTCGTCTGAAAAGAAAAGTGTGCTCGATTTCTGCCACATCGTAGAAGGCGCGCAAACCGTGTCGCTGCAACGCTGGCTTTCGCAACTCGGAATGGAGCAGCGGCGCGTCGGCTTGGTCAAAATCGCCCACGCCCGCGAACTCTACGCCCTGTTTTACGACCACGACGGCACGCGCGGCTACCACGGCGTCGCGCCCAAACCCGAAGCCACCAACCTCTCCCTCAGCTCCGTTGCCGAAGGCGAAACCCCGCTTGCCTATCTCTCCTTCAACCAAGACGGATACAGCAGCTACTGCCGCGAATACGCCTCCTATCAGCAATGGCTGGCGGAACGCAACGAAACGCGCTACCAAGGCACGCAGGCACACGGACAAGGCTACGACGCCAAAAACATGATGCACACCTTCCGCCTGCTCGAAACCGCCCGCGACATCGCCCGCCACGGCGAAATCCGCCCGCGCCGCCCCAACCGCGACGAACTGCTCGCCATCAAACGCGGCGAATCTTCCTACGGAAACCTGCTGGAAAAAGCAGAACGACTGATGGCGGAAGTCGAAACAGCGTTCGACGCTTCCAACCTGCCCGAAACGGTAAATACTGCCTCAGCGTTGGCGGCTTTGGTTGAAGTCAGGGAAACACTTTATGGATAGATGGCGAAAGGTCGTCTGAGGCAAGGTTTATCGCGAATGGACTTTAAAAAATCGCTGCATTTCGACTAAACGTCAGCCCCATAAACAAAAGGTCGTCTGAAATCTTTTTTCAGACGACCTTTGCTTTTTTCCCCATCAAATCGAATATTCAATCAACTCGTTCTGCGAGAACACATAAACCTGTTTCGGCACCAATGACAATTCGCGCCCTGCGGACAAATCCAGCCTTGACGCGTCGCTGCCTGCCAGCGTGATATGTACATCCTGTTTGCCGTGTTTCACCAAAACGTGCGTCAGTGCGCCGACGGCGTGGATTTTTTCGATTTCGGCGCGGATCATCGGGGTTTCGTGTTCGGCGGCGATTTGCCATTCGTGCGGGCGGATGTAGCCGGTGGCGGTTTGTTCCTGCCATTTGTATTGCGCGTCCAATTTCCACGCGAAGCCGTTGTAGTGCCAGATGCCTTTTTCGATTCTGCCTTCGAAGGCGTCAGTTTCGCCGAGGAATTCGGTAACAAAGGCGTTTTCGGGTTTGCGGTAGATGGCTTCGGCGCTGCCGGTTTGTTCGATTTTGCCGTGGTTCATGACGACGATCTCGTCGGAAACCTCAAGGGCTTCTTCTTGGTCGTGTGTAACCAGAATGCTGGTTACGCCCAGGTTGTGATGGATGTCGCGCAGCCAGGTACGCAATTCTTTGCGTACTTTGGCATCCAGCGCACCGAAGGGTTCGTCCAGGAGTAGGAGTTTGGGTTCGACGGCGAGGGCGCGGGCGAGGGCGATGCGTTGGCGTTGGCCGCCGGAGAGTTGGTGCGGATAGGATTTGGCGAGGTGGGAGAGCTGCACGAGTTTGAGCAATTCTTCGACTTTGGTGCGGATTTGTTCTTTGGACGGGCGTTCGGACTTGGGCAATACGGTCAAACCGAAGGCGACGTTGTCAAACACGTTCATGTGGCGGAAGAGGGCGTAGTGTTGGAACACGAAGCCGACTTTGCGCTCGCGTACATGCTTGGCGGTTACGTCTTGCCCGTCAAAGAGAATATTGCCGCCGTCGGCGTTTTCCAGTCCGGCGATGATGCGTAGGAGCGTGGTTTTGCCGCAGCCGGATGGGCCGAGCAGGGAAACGAGTTTGCCGGTGGGAACGTTGAGGTTGATGTTTTTCAGCGCGTGGAAATTACCGAAGTGTTTGTTTAGGTTTTGGATGGTGATGCTCATGCTGCGTTCCTTTCGGCGGCGGCGAGTTTTTTATCTTGTAATTTTGTGATGATGTTCTGCACCGCCAGCGTCGCCAGTGCTAAAAGTGCCAATACGCCGGAGAGGGCGAATGCGCCGGTGAAGTTGTATTCGTTGTAGAAGATTTCGACCAAAAGCGGGATGGTGTTGGTTTCGCCGCGTATGTGTCCCGATACTACGCTGACCGCGCCGAACTCGCCCATCGCGCGGGCGTTGGTGAGGATGATGCCGTAGAGCAGCGCCCATTTGATGTTGGGCAGGGTAACGCGCCAAAACATCTGCCAGCCGCTTGCGCCGAGAATCAGCGCGGCCTGTTCTTCACTGTCGCCCTGCGCCTGCATCAGCGGGATGATTTCGCGCGCGACAAAGGGGAAGGTAACGAACAGCGTCGCCAAAATAATGCCGGGGATGGCGAAGATAATCTGTATGCCTTGCGCTTCGAGCCAGCCGCCCAACGCTGTGTGCGCGCCGAACAATAAGACGAACATCAAACCGGCAACCACGGGCGATACGGAAAACGGCAAATCGAGCAGGGTGGTCAGCAACTGCTTGCCGCGGAAGTCGAAACGGGTCAGCAGCCACGCCATCGCCACGCCCAAGACGGCATTGACGGGAACGACCACCGCAGCGGTAATCAGGGTGAGCTTGATCGCCGCCCACGCTTCGGGGTCGGTAAGGGATTGCAGGTACAAATCCCAACCGCCTTTCAGCGCTTCGTAAAACACGGCGGCAAGCGGTACGACCAGCATCAGCAGCAGGAACCCCAGCGCGACAGCGGTCAGCAACACGCGCAGCCAGCGCGGTTCGGTCAGGTTGGGATTGGCGGAATAGGGTTTCATGGCGGTGGTGTTCTCTGGTTGGTTTTAAGATGTTTGGAGGTCGTCTGAAAAACTGTGTTTTGGGGAGCGGATTCGTTTTCAGACGACCTTTTATCTTTTATGTTAAAAGAGAAATAAAAAAGTCTAGCTGCCGTCATTCCCGCGCAGGCGGGAATCCATCGGTAAAGTTCGGCTGCCTTATTTATTTTTGGTTTTTCTGTTGCCGTGCGGTGGATTCCCGCCTGCGCGGGAATGACGGCAACAGCGTAGTTCAGGTTTTCAGACGACCCCTCAACCCTTCGCTCCCGAACGCCTGCTCAACGCCCACTGCATCACGTTCAGCGCAAACAGAATCACAAACGAAACCAGCAGCATAAACAACGCCACCGCCGACGCGCCCTGTACGTCGAACTGTTCCAGCTTGCCCGTAATAATCAGCGGCAGGATTTCGGAAACCATCGGAATGTTGCCCGCGATAAAAATCACCGAGCCGTATTCCCCCGTTGCCCGCGCGAACATCATGCCCGCGCCGGTTAAGAGCGCTGGCGTGATTTCCGGCAGCAGCACGCGGCGGAACGTCGTGAAGCGGTTTGCCCCCAATGTTGCCGCCGCTTCCTCATATTCGCCCGACAATTCCTCCAATACCGGCTGCACGGCGCGGACGATAAAGGGCAGGCTGACGACGACCAGCGCAATCCAAATACCGACGGGCGTAAACGCGATTTTGATGCCCAAAGGCTCGAAAAAACGGCCTATCCAACCGTTGGGCGCATACAGGGTCGCCAACGCGATGCCCGTAACCGCCGTCGGCAGCGCAAACGGCAAATCGACCAGCGCGTTCACCAGCCCCTTGAGCGGAAATTCATAGCGCACCAACACCCACGCCACCAGCGTGCCGAACACGACATTGGTCAGCATCGCATAAAACGACATCCGCAAACTCAGCCACACCGCCGCCAACACGTTCGGCTCGGCAATCGTGTTCCAAAAGCCGCCCCAGCCGATTTCCGCCGCCTTCGCCGCCATCATCGCAAACGGCAAAACCACCAGAAGCGACAGGCACAATACGGTCAGGCCGAGGCTGATTTTGAAGCCGGGCAGTACGCTGGGCGTTTTGAGTAATAACATGGTTGCTCGGAAGGGAAAAAGAAGATGCTGCCACTTTAACGGGGTCGTCTGAAAAACGGAAAGAATGGTTTGTTTCCGGCAAAGAAAAATTGGTTATAAGTATTGCGTGAAACAAGGCCGAAAACTGTACATCCGCCCGCGCGGGGTGTATGCTTCGAATACATTCATACAATATCAATCTTTACCACAAACCTTAAACGTCGTCTGAAAGCGACTAAATTCAGGAA
Organism: Neisseria flava; assembly: GCF_982712965.1. Classification (NCBI taxonomy): domain Bacteria; kingdom Pseudomonadati; phylum Pseudomonadota; class Betaproteobacteria; order Neisseriales; family Neisseriaceae; genus Neisseria; species Neisseria flava. The sequence goes on from NZ_CEXQBZ010000043.1 coordinate 9,713, forward strand.
TACCGCCATGACCGATTTGACCGTTTGGGAAGTTTCCCCCGTAAATACCGTGATAGACCATGTCATCAGCCGCTATCACAATACCCACCGCGCACAACTTGAAGAGCTTGTCCCCTTGGCGCACAAAATCGCCTCAACCTCGCCCGACGGCTTCCCCGCCGAACTGCCGGAACTGCTCGAATACATCCAAAACGAGCTGCTGATGCACATGATGAAGGAAGAACGTATGTTGTTCCCGATGGCAAAACAAGGCTTGGGCAGCCGTGCCGCCATGCCGGTTAATGTCATGATGCACGAACACGAAGAACACGACCGTGCACTGGCGCAGTTGAAAACCCTGACCAACCATTTCACTCCGCCGCAAAACGCCGACAAAGACCAGCAAAGGTTGTACGCGTTGGCACAAGAACTGTCGGACGATTTGGAAGAACATATCCACTTGGAAAACGAAATCCTTTTCCCACGCATCTTGGCTTCATAAAAAATATCGGCGGCTGTCTAGCCGCCGATATTTTTTACCTATGCCACTCCATAATATATAATTGTTTTATATGGATATTCAACCCATGAGGATTATCTTATGAAACCTATTGCCGCCGCTTTATCGCTATCCGCCTTCATCCTGACCGCCTGTACCGCAGACTCGCCCCGCATGTCGGTAGGCCTCGGATTGGGAACAGGTATAGGTAACCATATCGGATTAGGTACCTCTGTCAATATCCCCGTCGGCATCGGCAAAAGAGAAAATCTCCCCCCTAAAAACAACGGCGGCATCGATATTATCGAGGAACAAATCGTTACTTATTTTGACGCGCAGGGCATCCCTGCCGACAGCCCCGTCAAGGGAGGTTATTATCGGCAATTAATCAGCAGGCACAATAAGGAATATCTGGCACAGGATTTCTACAGCGACAACAGCAGGAAACGCACCGATCCCTATCCCCTGCCCCGCGAACGGCTGCTACAATTCCGCGCCACACCGTATGACGGTTCATTAACCGTATATACCTACAACGGCAACGTCATGCAGCAGCAAGTATTTAAAAACGGAAAATTGATCAGCACAAAATATTAATGGGATAAAGTCAAAATAATATACTTACCATTCAAATATTTGAAATGCTGCCGTTTCGTCAGTTAAAATTTTAGTTGACACTTTTTTTCAGGGCTATATAATACGCCCCATTCCCCGATAGCTCAGTCGGTAGAGCGACGGACTGTTAATCCGCAGGTCCCTGGTTCGAGCCCAGGTCGGGGAGCCA
>NZ_CEXQBZ010000044.1:0-10922 GCF_982712965.1 Neisseria flava
GTGAATCGGTTCCGTACTATCTGTACTGTCTGCGGCTTCGTCGCCTTGTCCTGATTTAAATTTAATCCACTATACAATAGGGTTGATCTACTCGTTTTTTGATACGGACTCTGCCGTCATTCCCACGCGTGGGTATGACGGGATGGCGGGGTCTTATTGGAATCCGCCCTACATTGCAAAGATGAAAACAAAGGTCGTCTGAAATCCCCATCAACCACTTTCAGACGACCTTTATCCAGATTAAGGAATCGCATCATGTCCCTTCCCGTATTAGCAGTTACCTCCGGCGAGCCTGCCGGTATCGGCCCCGATATTTGTTTGGATTTGGCGTTTGCCGAGTTGCCGTGCCGCCCCGTCGTTTTGGGCGACAAAGACCTATTGGCGCAGCGGGCGGAGATGTTGGGCAAAAACGTTGTCTTGAGGGATTTTGTATCAGGTAATGCCGATAAAGCCCCGTTGTGCCATGGGGAATTGGAAGTTTTGCATATTCCGCTTGACGCGCCTTGCGAAGCCGGCATGCTCAATCCCGCCAATGCGCGCTATGTCTTGCAACTGCTGGATACGGCATATCAAGGCATTACCGAAGGCATATTCGACGGCATGGTAACCGCGCCGCTGCACAAAGGCATCATTAACGATGCAGGTGCGGGGGGCGGATTCTTTAGCGGACATACCGAATACCTCGCCGAAAAAAGTCAGACGGAACAAGTCGTCATGATGTTGGTAGGCGGTGGGCTGCGCGTCGCTTTGGTTACGACCCATTTGCCGCTGCGCGCGGTTGCCGATGCCGTGACGCAGCCGCTCGTCGAGTCTGTCGTCCGTATCTTGAACGCCGATTTGCGAGACAAATTCGGCATTGCCCAACCGCATATCCTGGTTACCGGATTGAATCCGCACGCGGGCGAGGGCGGACATTTGGGACACGAAGAAGCCGACATCATCATCCCTGCGCTGGCCCGCCTCAAAAGCGAAGGCATACACGCCAGCGGCCCATATCCCGCAGACACGGTGTTTCAGCCGTTTTTGCTGAAAGATGCCGATGCCGTTTTGGCGATGTATCACGATCAAGGTCTGCCGACGTTGAAATATGCCGGTTTCGGACAAGGCGTCAACATTACGCTCGGACTGCCATTTATCCGTACCTCCGTTGACCACGGTACCGCGCTGGATTTGGCGGGAACAGGCAAAGCCGCCTCCGGCAGCCTGATTGAAGCTGTCCGCACCGCTTTGGAAATGGCGGCAGAAATCCGCAAAAAACAGCGTTAAACAAGACGGAATGCCGTTAAAAAGGTCGTCTGAAACCCGATTCCGTTTCAGACGACCTTTTTATTCAAATCCCGTTATTCGTATTTTTCACAACGGATGGCAGAATCTTCGCAGAACATCGCCGAATTTTCCGCATTGCAGGCATGGCGGACGGCGCGGCGCGCTTCCCATTCGTTTTTCCCCGAAGCCTCAAACAACTTTTGGAACGGCTTGACGCTGCACACATAAATACGGTTCGAGTTGCGCGAACCCGATAAGATAATGCGTTCCAAACTAGCGACGCGGGCTTCTAAAACCTCGATTCTTTCCTCCAATTCGGCAACCGAAGCCGCATTGGCCGCAGGCAAAACAACGGCAAGCAACAGGGCAAAGAAAGATTTTTTCATGGTATATCTCTACGGCAGTTACAAAAACGGTATATTGTATAGTAAGTTCACTTTTAATAGGCGCAGTATTCCCTTGTTTTGTTGAAGCCGCCCGCGAAAAAATAAACCATTTTTTGAGAAAATTTATTTTGTTTTTTATTTCACTATTTGTAACTCTTTTTCACTTTTTAAAAAGCGACGTCACCGTCGCTTTTTATTTTACCAGTTACATATGGCCAGCTCGCCGCTTGTTTTACCGGTTTTGTCTCTGCCAACCGTATAGGCAAGCTCAAGCTGTGTGATGCGGAAGTCTTTGAACAACTCCCTTATATCTATAATTTGCGAGAATCAGGCGGGTTTGCTCGTCTAATTCGATCGGTGCGGGTGCAGTTGCTTCGTTAAATTCACTAATGCCTCGTCTAGGTCTGCCAAGCACGCCTGCATGTCTTCTATTTCGGTTTGCAGGTCTGCAATGGTTTCGCGGCGTTCGGAAATGCTCGGCAATTCTTCGTTTCCCCATTTTGAACCGATGGCGGTTTCAATGGTTTGCATAATTCGGCTGTGAACCGCATCGGGGACGAAGTAACAAAGTGTGCTTAATGTACGGTCTTCTCCATGGCTGAAAAAATTGCCTGATAAGAATTCGCCGTGTGCCGCGCGGAAGCCGGAGAAAATCCAGTTTTCGCGCAATGTACCGTATTCCTTTCTGCCTATTGTGTGGGTTTCAAGCTCATTTAAAGGCATATTGTTGTAACTCGGTATTTCAATCGCGGCGTTTTCGCCGAAACCGCGCCGTTCGCTCGTCAAGAGGTCAATCAAAATCTGTTCTGCCTGTTTGCTCTCGGCGGCAATATGTTCTTTCAGTAATAGGCTAAAATCCGTCTTGCTTACGGGCATGTCGCGCAAGCGTTTGATTTCGCTTTTCAATTTTTCAATTTGCCCCGCCACATCTTCACGTTCCTTACGGATTGCGGCGGCCTGATTTTGAAAGGCTTGTAGTGCAGATTTTGCAGATTCAATGGCTTTTGTTTTGTTCATGGTGTTTGGTCTTTCATCGGTAGTTCGTCAAATGAATACAGGCTTTCACGGCCTGATAATAGGTTACATCGGGATGTTGCTTTTGATATTCTCGGGCTAAATAATCCAGCTTTTGCGATTCGTTTTGGAAGATTGGCAGTTTGGATTCGGAAAAATCAATATCCATTTCAAATGTGATGTATGGTGTGGATATTTCAGAAAAATTCAGCGGTTCCATACCTTTAACAGCTGGATTATTCAAAAAGGCAATGTGATTCAGTTTTAGGCCGCTGGGAAAGGGGTCAAACCCTGCTGAAACGTGCCTATACATGCCTTTTCTTACCATGCTCAACAATTCTGCAGTAATAAAGGCATTGGCATACAGATTTTTGCCGTCAAATTCCAATTCATGAACTAGTCCAAGCGGCTTTAACCCTTTGGGGAATTTCCCAATTTCGCGGTATTCGCCATGCCCGATAAACAAAGCGGCGCGGCCATTGGTGCGGCTGTTGTGTTCGTCGGCAATATCTTTCAGCATTTGCGCGGAAAACTGGCGACGCCGTCCTTTAGAATCCCAGTGCGTTCCCACACGGAAAATCTGAAAGCGTTTCAGAGATAAATTCATTTCAACCTACTTTTAAAATTCGGTAGACTTGTTGCAATGAAATACCGTATTTAGAGGCTAATTCACCACGCGAATAATTACCTGTTTCAAAATCGGAAATGATTGAAAGACGGCGTTCTTCGGACGAATTTGAATGCCCGGTTCTAAAGTAAATCAGTTGTCCGCCAAAGGTTTCAGATATGCCGTCCGAAACGGCCAAAGCTGCCGCAGCAACAACCGATTTAGGAACGGCGCGCTGATTTAAAACTTCGGTTACTTTATCGGCAATGTAGGTTAAAACTTCATCACCTTTGATATTTGTTCTTGATTTACTGCCCATTTTCAAATTCCTGTTTTGAGAATTAAAGTTTCCCCGCCGCCTGTAATATTCAAGCCATGAATCGGGTAGATGGCCGCTGCATTTTTGTCAGAATGCCTTGCCACTAATTTATTAATACAAATTAAAATCCGCCAAAGGCTTATTCTTTTAATCTATCCCTATCTTCTGAAATCATCGGATAGTCAGTTGTTCGATTGGGGGTACAAAAAGCGTATTGCCGGAATTCCTAGAGAATCAGCGCAATGCGCTTTTTCTCTTTTATTTCAAATAAAAATCCAAGCGTTCGCGCAATGCCGAATTTAATGATTTCCCATTGTCGTATTCGCTGAATTCAACGCATGTTTCAGGCATTTCCGCAAAATCCAAAGCGTGAACAAACAAAGCACGGTCACGCGGCATCAGGCGGCCTTCCCGAATCAGGTTCTCAACAAATTCCGCATTATCCGCATGCAGTTTGCCCCATTTTTCCCTTGCCTGTTTGTCATGGAAAGCCGCTAATTCCGCCTGTGCTGTTTTAGCCCGAATTTCCGCTTCACGTCGGGCTTTTTGTGCTGCTTCTAAGTAGTTGTTCATCAAAATTTCCCTTTCCTATCGCCATTTAACGCATATTAAAGCGATATTCAGGCGATTGCGTTTTAAAGCGCATTAAAAAAACAGCCCATACCGTTTTCAGGTATGGGCTGTTTATACAATCCGGATTATTCGCAATTCCAAGACAGGCTTTGTTCCAGTGTTTCGGCGGCAAAATGCAGCGTATTGAATAACTGTTCTTCCCGCTTGTCGCCGCCGCGTGAATAGCAGGACATAGCCGCCAACATATCGGCAATATGCGCTATCTGCCGGTATGCCGCTTCGTTCAGCTTGTAAATATTATTTTGGCCGTCATACAGGCATTGCGGCGCATCGGAATCTTGGAAGTTTTTCAGGGTATCGGTTTGAGAGGTTTTCATGATATGGCCTTTCTATTCTTATCGGTTGATGCCGCCTTTCCGTTCCTACACGGTGGGGCGGCAGACAAAGGGCAAGGAGTAGGAAACCGGCAGAATAGAACCGGTGGGCAGATGCCCGCCTTGCCCCTGCCTACCATAAGAAAAAGGCACACTAGGGGAAATGCAAACGTAAAAAATCCGCATCTTGTTTGGACTGAAGCCAAACCAATCAGGCGGTGTTTGCCTATTCTGTATCAGCTTCCTACGGCTGGCTGCTCTATTGAAAGCAGCGGATTCATTATTATGCGCTTGCGCTGAAAAGTCAAGCGGTATTTTGCAGCAAATTTGAAAACGGACGATGTCGAGCGTTTTGGGGAATGTTTGGGAGGCAAATCTTTGCCGACGTCGGCAAAGATTCAAATGTATAACGCTGGTGTTACGTTTCCTGATTTGGCTGTAAGTATGCAAAACGGACGCTGGCGTCCGTTTTGATACGCCAATCAAAACAAATTACCCGATGTCGGATAATTTGCCCAAATGTGCCGATGTCGTCACATTTGACCTATTTGCCTTGTATTTTTGGAACTGCTTAAATCCGCCGTTTTCAGGCCTGTTTGCATTCAGACGGCCTAAGTTGCGTTTTGTACATTTCCCATCGGTCAGGCGCGTTCCTGACCGACTTAAAAACGATTTTGCCGTCGGTTTCGGATTGCAAATCGAAAAGGAAAGCGCAAAAGTTGCGCCGGTGCAACTTTTGCTTATCTCAAACGGCTGTTTCACGCGTCTGAAGCGAAACCGCATTCAAGTTTTTAGCCGTGAAAATTTTCCGACGTCGGAAACTTTGGGCAATCTATTTTAAAAATGGACGTCATGTCCATTTGTAGGCTGTGATTATTGTCGGAAATTACCATCCGGCGGGTATTTGTCCAAATGTGCCGCCGGCGGCACATTTGGACAAATACCCGCCGGATGGTAATTTCCGACAATAATCACAGCCTACAAATGGACATGACGTCCATTTTTAAAATAGATTGCCCAAAGTTTCCGACGTCGGAAAATTTTCACGGCTAAAAACTTGAATGCGGTTTCGCTTCAGACGCGTGAAACAGCCGTTTGAGATAAGCAAAAGTTGCACCGGCGCAACTTTTGCGCTTTCCTTTTCGATTTGCAATCCGAAACCGACGGCAAAATCGTTTTTAAGTCGGTCAGGAACGCGCCTGACCGATGGGAAATGTACAAAACGCAACTTAGGCCGTCTGAATGCAAACAGGCCTGAAAACGGCGGATTTAAGCAGTTCCAAAAATACAAGGCAAATAGGTCAAATGTGACGACATCGGCACATTTGGGCAAATTATCCGACATCGGGTAATTTGTTTTGATTGGCGTATCAAAACGGACGCCAGCGTCCGTTTTGCATACTTACAGCCAAATCAGGAAACGTAACACCAGCGTTATACATTTGAATCTTTGCCGACGTCGGCAAAGATTTGCCTCCCAAACATTCCCCAAAACGCTCGACATCGTCCGTTTTCAAATTTGCTGCAAAATACCGCTTGACTTTTCAGCGCAAGCGCATAATAATGAATCCGCTGCTTTCAATAGAGCAGCCAGCCGTAGGAAGCTGATACAGAATAGGCAAACACCGCCTGATTGGTTTGGCTTCAGTCCAAACAAGATGCGGATTTTTTACGTTTGCATTTCCCCTAGTGTGCCTTTTTCTTATGGTAGGCAGGGGCAAGGCGGGCATCTGCCCACCGGTTCTATTCTGCCGGTTTCCTACTCCTTGCCCTTTGTCTGCCGCCCCACCGTGTAGGAACGGAAAGGCGGCATCAACCGATAAGAATAGAAAGGCCATATCATGAAAACCTCTCAAACCGATACCCTGAAAAACTTCCAAGATTCCGATGCGCCGCAATGCCTGTATGACGGCCAAAATAATATTTACAAGCTGAACGAAGCGGCATACCGGCAGATAGCGCATATTGCCGATATGTTGGCGGCTATGTCCTGCTATTCACGCGGCGGCGACAAGCGGGAAGAACAGTTATTCAATACGCTGCATTTTGCCGCCGAAACACTGGAACAAAGCCTGTCTTGGAATTGCGAATAATCCGGATTGTATAAACAGCCCATACCTGAAAACGGTATGGGCTGTTTTTTTAATGCGCTTTAAAACGCAATCGCCTGAATATCGCTTTAATATGCGTTAAATGGCGATAGGAAAGGGAAATTTTGATGAACAACTACTTAGAAGCAGCACAAAAAGCCCGACGTGAAGCGGAAATTCGGGCTAAAACAGCACAGGCGGAATTAGCGGCTTTCCATGACAAACAGGCAAGGGAAAAATGGGGCAAACTGCATGCGGATAATGCGGAATTTGTTGAGAACCTGATTCGGGAAGGCCGCCTGATGCCGCGTGACCGTGCTTTGTTTGTTCACGCTTTGGATTTTGCGGAAATGCCTGAAACATGCGTTGAATTCAGCGAATACGACAATGGGAAATCATTAAATTCGGCATTGCGCGAACGCTTGGATTTTTATTTGAAATAAAAGAGAAAAAGCGCATTGCGCTGATTCTCTAGGAATTCCGGCAATACGCTTTTTGTACCCCCAATCGAACAACTGACTATCCGATGATTTCAGAAGATAGGGATAGATTAAAAGAATAAGCCTTTGGCGGATTTTAATTTGTATTAATAAATTAGTGGCAAGGCATTCTGACAAAAATGCAGCGGCCATCTACCCGATTCATGGCTTGAATATTACAGGCGGCGGGGAAACTTTAATTCTCAAAACAGGAATTTGAAAATGGGCAGTAAATCAAGAACAAATATCAAAGGTGATGAAGTTTTAACCTACATTGCCGATAAAGTAACCGAAGTTTTAAATCAGCGCGCCGTTCCTAAATCGGTTGTTGCTGCGGCAGCTTTGGCCGTTTCGGACGGCATATCTGAAACCTTTGGCGGACAACTGATTTACTTTAGAACCGGGCATTCAAATTCGTCCGAAGAACGCCGTCTTTCAATCATTTCCGATTTTGAAACAGGTAATTATTCGCGTGGTGAATTAGCCTCTAAATACGGTATTTCATTGCAACAAGTCTACCGAATTTTAAAAGTAGGTTGAAATGAATTTATCTCTGAAACGCTTTCAGATTTTCCGTGTGGGAACGCACTGGGATTCTAAAGGACGGCGTCGCCAGTTTTCCGCGCAAATGCTGAAAGATATTGCCGACGAACACAACAGCCGCACCAATGGCCGCGCCGCTTTGTTTATCGGGCATGGCGAATACCGCGAAATTGGGAAATTCCCCAAAGGGTTAAAGCCGCTTGGACTAGTTCATGAATTGGAATTTGACGGCAAAAATCTGTATGCCAATGCCTTTATTACTGCAGAATTGTTGAGCATGGTAAGAAAAGGCATGTATAGGCACGTTTCAGCAGGGTTTGACCCCTTTCCCAGCGGCCTAAAACTGAATCACATTGCCTTTTTGAATAATCCAGCTGTTAAAGGTATGGAACCGCTGAATTTTTCTGAAATATCCACACCATACATCACATTTGAAATGGATATTGATTTTTCCGAATCCAAACTGCCAATCTTCCAAAACGAATCGCAAAAGCTGGATTATTTAGCCCGAGAATATCAAAAGCAACATCCCGATGTAACCTATTATCAGGCCGTGAAAGCCTGTATTCATTTGACGAACTACCGATGAAAGACCAAACACCATGAACAAAACAAAAGCCATTGAATCTGCAAAATCTGCACTACAAGCCTTTCAAAATCAGGCCGCCGCAATCCGTAAGGAACGTGAAGATGTGGCGGGGCAAATTGAAAAATTGAAAAGCGAAATCAAACGCTTGCGCGACATGCCCGTAAGCAAGACGGATTTTAGCCTATTACTGAAAGAACATATTGCCGCCGAGAGCAAACAGGCAGAACAGATTTTGATTGACCTCTTGACGAGCGAACGGCGCGGTTTCGGCGAAAACGCCGCGATTGAAATACCGAGTTACAACAATATGCCTTTAAATGAGCTTGAAACCCACACAATAGGCAGAAAGGAATACGGTACATTGCGCGAAAACTGGATTTTCTCCGGCTTCCGCGCGGCACACGGCGAATTCTTATCAGGCAATTTTTTCAGCCATGGAGAAGACCGTACATTAAGCACACTTTGTTACTTCGTCCCCGATGCGGTTCACAGCCGAATTATGCAAACCATTGAAACCGCCATCGGTTCAAAATGGGGAAACGAAGAATTGCCGAGCATTTCCGAACGCCGCGAAACCATTGCAGACCTGCAAACCGAAATAGAAGACATGCAGGCGTGCTTGGCAGACCTAGACGAGGCATTAGTGAATTTAACGAAGCAACTGCACCCGCACCGATCGAATTAGACGAGCAAACCCGCCTGATTCTCGCAAATTATAGATATAAGGGAGTTGTTCAAAGACTTCCGCATCACACAGCTTGAGCTTGCCTATACGGTTGGCAGAGACAAAACCGGTAAAACAAGCGGCGAGCTGGCCATATGTAACTGGTAAAATAAAAAGCGACGGTGACGTCGCTTTTTAAAAAGTGAAAAAGAGTTACAAATAGTGAAATAAAAAACAAAATAAATTTTCTCAAAAAATGGTTTATTTTTTCGCGGGCGGCTTCAACAAAACAAGGGAATACTGCGCCTATTAAAAGTGAACTTACTATACAATATACCGTTTTTGTAACTGCCGTAGAGATATACCATGAAAAAATCTTTCTTTGCCCTGTTGCTTGCCGTTGTTTTGCCTGCGGCCAATGCGGCTTCGGTTGCCGAATTGGAGGAAAGAATCGAGGTTTTAGAAGCCCGCGTCGCTAGTTTGGAACGCATTATCTTATCGGGTTCGCGCAACTCGAACCGTATTTATGTGTGCAGCGTCAAGCCGTTCCAAAAGTTGTTTGAGGCTTCGGGGAAAAACGAATGGGAAGCGCGCCGCGCCGTCCGCCATGCCTGCAATGCGGAAAATTCGGCGATGTTCTGCGAAGATTCTGCCATCCGTTGTGAAAAATACGAATAACGGGATTTGAATAAAAAGGTCGTCTGAAACGGAATCGGGTTTCAGACGACCTTTTTAACGGCATTCCGTCTTGTTTAACGCTGTTTTTTGCGGATTTCTGCCGCCATTTCCAAAGCGGTGCGGACAGCTTCAATCAGGCTGCCGGAGGCGGCTTTGCCTGTTCCCGCCAAATCCAGCGCGGTACCGTGGTCAACGGAGGTACGGATAAATGGCAGTCCGAGCGTAATGTTGACGCCTTGTCCGAAACCGGCATATTTCAACGTCGGCAGACCTTGATCGTGATACATCGCCAAAACGGCATCGGCATCTTTCAGCAAAAACGGCTGAAACACCGTGTCTGCGGGATATGGGCCGCTGGCGTGTATGCCTTCGCTTTTGAGGCGGGCCAGCGCAGGGATGATGATGTCGGCTTCTTCGTGTCCCAAATGTCCGCCCTCGCCCGCGTGCGGATTCAATCCGGTAACCAGGATATGCGGTTGGGCAATGCCGAATTTGTCTCGCAAATCGGCGTTCAAGATACGGACGACAGACTCGACGAGCGGCTGCGTCACGGCATCGGCAACCGCGCGCAGCGGCAAATGGGTCGTAACCAAAGCGACGCGCAGCCCACCGCCTACCAACATCATGACGACTTGTTCCGTCTGACTTTTTTCGGCGAGGTATTCGGTATGTCCGCTAAAGAATCCGCCCCCCGCACCTGCATCGTTAATGATGCCTTTGTGCAGCGGCGCGGTTACCATGCCGTCGAATATGCCTTCGGTAATGCCTTGATATGCCGTATCCAGCAGTTGCAAGACATAGCGCGCATTGGCGGGATTGAGCATGCCGGCTTCGCAAGGCGCGTCAAGCGGAATATGCAAAACTTCCAATTCCCCATGGCACAACGGGGCTTTATCGGCATTACCTGATACAAAATCCCTCAAGACAACGTTTTTGCCCAACATCTCCGCCCGCTGCGCCAATAGGTCTTTGTCGCCCAAAACGACGGGGCGGCACGGCAACTCGGCAAACGCCAAATCCAAACAAATATCGGGGCCGATACCGGCAGGCTCGCCGGAGGTAACTGCTAATACGGGAAGGGACATGATGCGATTCCTTAATCTGGATAAAGGTCGTCTGAAAGTGGTTGATGGGGATTTCAGACGACCTTTGTTTTCATCTTTGCAATGTAGGGCGGATTCCAATAAGACCCCGCCATCCCGTCATACCCACGCGTGGGAATGACGGCAGAGTCCGTATCAAAAAACGAGTAGATCAACCCTATTGTATAGTGGATTAAATTTAAATCAGGACAAGGCGACGAAGCCGCAGACAGTACAGATAGTACGGAACCGATTCAC
>NZ_CEXQBZ010000045.1:0-10888 GCF_982712965.1 Neisseria flava
AAAGGTGCTCATGAGAAATCCCCTAAATGTCTTGGTGGGAATTTAGGGGATTTTGGGGAATTTTGCAAAGGTCTCGGCCTTTTATTTACAACTGGAAATTACAGCGAACGGGCAACTTCGACAATGTCGAAGCATTCTAATTGGTCGCCTTCCATAATTTCGTTGTAGCCTTTGATCATCAAGCCGCACTCGAAGCCCATGCGGACTTCTTTGACGTCGTCTTTGTAGCGTTTCAAAGAAGACAGTTCGCCGGTATGGATGACCACGTTGTTGCGGATAAGGCGGATATGCGAATCGCGTTTGACTACGCCGTCGGTAACCATACAGCCTGCGATGTTGCCGACTTTGGATACGCTGATGACCTGACGGATTTCAACCATACCGGTAATCTGCTCTTTCTCTTCCGGCGCCAACATGCCGCTCATGGCTGCTTTGACGTCGTCGATGGCATCGTAAATGATGTTGTAGTAGCGGATTTCCACGTTTTCATTTTCGGCAAGTTTGCGCGAAGACGCATCTGCACGCACGTTAAAGCCGATGATGAACGCGCCTGAAGCGATGGCAAGGTTGACGTCCGATTCGGTAATACCGCCGACGCCGCTGTGCAACACGTTCACTTTCACTTCGTCGGTGGACAGTTTTTTCAGGCTGCCCGCCAAAGCTTCGTAAGAACCTTGTACGTCTGCTTTGATGATGACCGACAAGGATTGGGCTTGGTTTTCGCCCATGTTGTTGAACATATTTTCCAGCTTCGCCGCCTGTTGTTTGGCAAGGCGGACGTCACGGTATTTGCCTTGACGGAAGAGCGCGATTTCACGGGCTTTTTTCTCATCCGCCAACACCATTGCGTCTTCGCCGGCATTCGGTACGTCGGACAAGCCGAGGATTTCGACCGGAATAGACGGGCCGGCTTCGTTGACGGCTTTACCGTTTTCATCAACCATCGCACGGATTTTACCGAACGCGGTACCTGCAAGCAGCATATCACCTTTTTTCAGCGTACCGCTTTGCACCAAAAGGGTGGCGACCGCGCCGCGTCCTTTGTCCAGACGGGCTTCGACGATGATACCTTTGGCAGGCGCATCGACAGGGGCAGTCAGTTCCAATACCTCGGCTTCGAGCAATACGGCTTCGAGCAATGCGTCGATATTGATGCCTTTTTTGGCGGATACGTCGATAAATTGCACATCGCCACCCCATTCGTCAGGCACGACTTCGTGTGCAGTCAACTCTTGGCGGATACGCTCGGGATTGGCGGCTTCTTTATCGATCTTGTTGACGGCAACCACCATAGGCACGCCCGCTGCTTTAGCGTGGGCAATGGCTTCAATGGTTTGCGGCATCACGCCGTCGTCGGCTGCGACCACGAGAATCACGATGTCGGTTGCTTTCGCACCGCGCGCACGCATGGCGGTAAACGCTTCGTGACCCGGAGTATCCAAGAAAGTAATCACACCGCGCGGGGTTTCAACGTGATATGCACCGATGTGCTGGGTAATACCGCCCGCTTCGCCTTGTACCACTTTGGCGCGGCGGATGTAGTCCAGCAGCGAGGTTTTACCGTGGTCAACGTGACCCATGACGGTAACCACCGGCGGACGCGGCAATGCTTCGGCTTCGGCAGCTTCTACGCCTTCATCCAAGAATGCCTCAGGATCGTCAGCGGCGGCAGGTTTGCCGATATGACCGAGTTCTTCCACCACAATCAGGGCAGTGTCTTGGTCGATAGATTGGTTGATGGTGACCATCATGCCCATTTTCATCAGGGCTTTGACCACTTCCACGCCTTTGACTGCCATTTTGTGCGCCAAATCGGCAACGGTAATGGTTTCGGGAACCAAGACTTCGTGAACGACAGGTTCGGTCGGCGCTTGGAAGGCGTGTTGGTTAGGCTCGAGTTTGAGTTTCTTACCTTTTTTACCGCCGCGTACGCGCTCGTCGTCGCCGTTGCGGGCGTTGCGGTCGCGTCCGCCTTTTCCGCCTTTGCCTTTGGCATTGCGGCCTTGACTGTCATCGTCGCGATTGTGGCGGTCTTCTTTTTTCGCACGCGCAGGGTTGGTGGCTTTGTTGTCGGCAGGCGCTGCCTTGGCTTTTTCAGCAGGTTTGCGTTGTTCACCGGCTTTGGCTTCGGCTGCGGGCTTGGTTTGCTGATCCGCCTGTTGTTTCATGGCTTCACGACGCGCCTGACGCTCTTGTTTTTCTTTCAACAAGGCTTCTTGATGGGCGCGCAAAGCGGCGGCACGGCGCGCTTCTTCATCGCGTTGCGCTTGCTCTTCCGCGCTGACCACAGGTTGCGGAGCGGCTGGAGCAGTGGGTTTTGCCGCTTTTTTCGCGTCTTTGCCTTTATTACCTTTGTCTTGTTTAGGCTTGGCTTTGCCTTCGGCAGGTTTTTCAGACGACCTTTGGGCAGGTTTTTCTTCAGACTGAACTGCTTGTGCAGCAGATTCTGCCGGTTTGTCGTCGGCTTTGCTTTCAGCTGCTTGCGCTTCGGCAGGTTTTTCAGCCGCTTCAACAGGTTTCGCTTCTTCCGCTTTGGCTTTCGGCTCGGCTTTGGCCGCTTTGGCAGCTTTCAGTTTCGCAGCTTCGGCTTCGGCTTTCGCACGCGCTTCGGCACGGGCGGCGGCCTCAGCTTCGGCTTTCGCCTGTTCTGCGGCTTGGTCTTTCGCTTCAACCTGCTCGGCTTTTTGCGCTTCAGCTACTGCTTTGGCTTTAGCTTCGGCGGCAAGCTCTTCCGGCGAAGGAATCGTTACGGAACGGCCGCGTTTGCGTTCGACTTTGACGCCGCTGACAGTGCTGACTTCGGTTTTTTTGCGGCGGATACTGATGGTTCCGCCGTCATTGCCGTTTTTCTTTTTCAGATAGGCGTTCAGCAGTTGCTTGTCTTCCAGCGTCAGGGAATCGCTGCCGCTGCTTTTATTGACGCCGGCTTCTTTCAGTTGTTTCAGCAAATCATCGACGGGGCGTTTCAGTTCGGCGGCAAATTGTTCTACGGTTGTGTTACTCATCTGTACCCCCATTAGTTCTCTTCGGTAAACCAGTGTTCGCGGGCAGCAAGAATCACTTTTTTCGCCGCTTCTTCATCTACACCGGTTATTTCAATCAGTTCGTCAACGGCAAGTTCCGCCAAATCGTCGCGGGTGGTTACGCCGGCTTCCGCCAGTTTGCGGAGCATATCGGAATCTACGCCGTCCAGATTGCGCATGTCGTCTGAAACTTCTTCCAGTTTCTCTTCGGACGCAATCGCCATAGTCAGAATCGCATCACGCGCGCGGTTGCGCAGGGTTTCGACGATTTCTTCGTCAAAACCTTCGATGGCAAGCAGTTCGGCAGCCGGAACGTAAGCAACTTCTTCCAGCGTGGCAAAACCTTCTTCCACCAAAATATCGGCGGTTTCGTCGTCGATGTTCAGATGCGCGGTAAAGAGGTCGCGGATGGCTGCGTCTTCGGCAGCAGTGCGTTCGTCCGCTTCTTCGACAGTCATGATGTTCAACTGCCAACCTGTCAAATCAGATGCCAAGCGCACGTTTTGACCGCCGCGACCAATAGCAAGAGCAAGCTGGTCTTCGGCAACGATCACGTCAACCGCATGTTTGTCATCGTCAATCACGATACGGCTGACTTCGGCAGGAGACAGTGCGTTCATCACGAACTCGGCAGTTTCAGACGACCACAGCACCACATCAATGCGCTCGCCTGCCAATTCGTTGCTGACGGCGTTCACACGGGAGCCGCGCACGCCGATACAGGTACCTTGCGGATCGATACGTTGGTCGTTGGCTTTAACCGCCACTTTCGCACGTTGGCCCGGGTCGCGTGCCACTTCGCGGATTTCCAACAAGCCGTCTGCAATTTCAGGTACTTCCATTTCGTACAGCTTCGCAAGGAAATCGCCCGAAGTACGACTGAGGATAACTTGTTTGCGGCCGGTGTTGCCTATTTCGTCCACACGCAAAAACAGCGCGCGGATACGGTCGCCGCCGCGGAAGTTTTCGCGCGGAATCATTTGTTCGCGCGGAATCAGCGCGTCCAGCTTGCCCGGAACGACTTCGACGATGATGCCGTGGCGCTCTACGCGTTTTACCGTACCGGAAACGATGTCTTCTTTAACAGCCAAGAACTCGTTCAGATTTTGCTCGCGCTCGGCATCGCGGATGCGTTGCAGGATGATTTGTTTGGCAGTTTGCGCGGCTTGGCGGCCAAAGCCTTCGTTCGGCAGCGTTTCTTCGTAGTAGTCGCCGATTTGAATGTCGGTACCCGGAATTTCTTCTTGGATTTCTTCGATGGTTTTTTCCAGGTCGGGATAGGTGTAATCCTCGTCGGCAACAATCAGCCAGCGACGGTAAGTATGATATTCGCCAGTATCGCGGTCGATTTCGACGCGCACGTCCATGTGCTCGCGGTCGGCTTTTTTCTTGGCTGCGGTAGAAAGGGCAAATTCCAATGCTTGGAACACCACTTCCGCTTCAACGTTTTTCTCGCTTGCCAACGCTTCGGCAAGTTGCAACATTTCGCGACTCATTTTTTAGAATCTCCAATATCAAGTTTTAAAATTTAAATTCGGGGCGCAGGCGGGCTTTATCGATATTATCTAAGCCGATTTGCGCGGTTTTGCCGTCGAAAGAGAGCGTTACGGTATCGTTTTCACAACCCTCGATGCGGCCGATAAAATTCTTTTGTCCGTCAACCGGCAGGCGGGTTTTGATTTTTGCCTGCTGTCCTGCAAAGCGCACGAAATCGGCGGCTTTTTTCAGCGGGCGGTCAAGGCCGGGGCTGGAAATTTCCAGATTTTTATAATCGATGTCTTCCACCATGAACACGCGGCTCAAATGATTGCTGACGGTCGCGCAATCTTCGACGGTAATCCCGCCTTCTTTATCGATGAACACGCGCAGCGTGCCTTGCGCAGTCAGCTCGAAATCGACCAGTTCGTAGCCCAAACCCGGCAGGGTTTTTTCGAGAATTGTTTGAATATCCATGAATCTCCCAGAGTACATAAACAAAAAAATGGCCCCGTGGCCATTTTTCGTCAAAATTGAAAAATTGGCTTATTATAACCGCTTTCCACTCAAAAGAAAAGCGTTGATTTATCGCGGCTTTTTCAGACGACCTCATATAATGAATATGTCGGATTGCATAAAGTGAAACTTAAAAATTGTTGACAAAAACGGGCGTCTGAAAAATAACTATTCAAACTTACCCCTTGATAATCATCATATTATTCTCAACAATTCTTTTTCAGACGACCCCATTTTCCTTCCGTACAGCTTGCACGAAGCACGCCGTCATTCTAAAATCCAAAGCTGTTATCATCGAAACAAAAGGCCTCGCCATGTCCGCCCGCCCCATCTACAACTTTTCCGCAGGTCCCGCCGTCCTGCCTGAAGCCGTATTGCGTACCGCGCAGCAGGAAATGCTCGACTACAACGGCACAGGCTTCCCCGTCATGGCGATGAGCCACCGCTCGGAAATGTTCCTCAGCATCCTCCATCACGCCGAACAAGACCTGCGCACGCTGCTGAACATTCCTTCCAACTACAAAATCCTGTTCTTGCAAGGCGGCGCGACCACGCAATTCAACATGGTTGCGATGAACTTGGTGCATGGCTTTCCGTCTGCCGATGCAGTGGTAACGGGCAACTGGAGCCGCATCGCCTACGAACAAATGAGCCGCCTGACCGATACCGAAATCCGACTCGCGGCACACGGCGGCGAACAATTCGACTACACCGCCCTACCGCCCGTCGAAACTTGGGACATAGACAAAAACTCCGCCTTCGTCCACTTCGCCATCAACGAAACCGTCAACGGTCTGCAATACCAAACCGTTCCCAAACTTTCAGACGACCTGCCGCCGCTCGTTTGCGATATGTCCAGCGAAATCCTCTCGCGCGAATTTGACGTTTCCGACTACGGGCTGATTTACGCGGGCGCACAAAAAAACATTGGCCCCGCCGGCGCAACCGTCGTCATCATCCGAGAAGACCTGCTCGACCGCTGCCCCGACAGCATTCCCGACGTTTTCAACTACCGTTCCCACATCAACCGCGACGGCATGTACAACACCCCGTCCACCTACGCCATTTATATGTCGGGTTTAGTGTTCCGCTGGCTGCTGACACAAGGCGGCGTGAAAAAAATCGAAGCCGTCAACAACATCAAAGCACAAACGCTTTATGATGCCATCGACAACAGCGGCGGCTTCTACGTCAACCGAATCCGCCCCGATGCCCGCTCGAAAATGAACGTCGTTTTCCAAACCACCTCAGCCGAACTCGACCGCCGCTTCGTCCTCGAAGCCGAACTGCAGGGTCTGTGCCTGCTCAAAGGCTATAAAACTGTCGGCGGTATGCGCGCCAGCATCTACAACGCCATGCCGCTCGAAGGCGTACAGGCATTAGTGGACTTTATGAGCGATTTCCAACGGCGTTACGGCTAAGGATTTTATTTCTATATATAAAGATCGTCTGAAAATTTGCCGCGCTTGTTTTCAGACGACCTTTATATTGGAGGCGGCAGATTAACGGCTTCTATTTATGTAGAGTAAATTTATGTAATGATGTTGGCACCTGTCGCATTACTCTGCCTTTCAGCCGCATTTTCAAACATGGTGTTTCAACTCGCTTTGTGCTATAAAAACCGCTGTTTTAACTGATTCGAAAGAAAAAAATGGACGCTTTACACCTTCTCACCACACGTCGTTCATCTAAAAAACTGACTGCTCCCGCGCCGAACGCAGAGCAACTGGAAGCAATGCTGCAAGCTGCTACGCAGGTTCCCGATCACGGCAATATGCGTCCGTTCCGCTTCACCGTCATTCAAAGCGCGGAAGGATTGCAACGTTTCCGCGAAATTTTGTGCCAGACCGTTACCGAGTTGAATTTTGGCGACGATGTTATGAGAAAGGCCGAGCGGGTGGGCAATATGGCTCCGATGGTTATCGGCGTAACTTTTGCGCCTAATCGCGAAGTGGCGAAGCCCAAACCCGAATGGGAACAGATGTTGAGCGCGGGCTGTGCCGCCTACGGGTTGCAGCTTGCCGCTTCCGCGCAGGGCTTCGACAATGTGTGGATTACGGGAATGTGGGTCAACAGCCCGCTCTTGCGCGAAGCATTCGGCTGTTCGGATAAAGATAAAATCATCGGGCTGATGATGATCGGCTCTCCTGTGGAAGAGGGGGGCGGTGCGAAAAATACCGATTTGGAACAATTCGTAACGACTTGGTAAACGGTTTGCAATATAAACAGGTCGTCTGAAAACCGGATTCAGGTTTTCAGACGACCTTTGGTTTTGGTAAAAGCCGAATCGACGGCTGCCTTTTCCGACTTCGGGCAAAAGGCGTACAATCCGAATTCAAACGAACCGGAACGAATGGAAACGAATCCAGATGAAACCGAAAATACAGAGACACGAACATATCCTCACGCTCGTGCGCGAGCAACATTTCATGACGGTCGAGCAGCTTGCGGAAGCCTTGGACGTTACCCCGCAGACCATACGCCGCGACATACAGGAGTTGAGCGAAAGCGGTCAGTTGAAGCGTTACCACGGCGGGGCGTCGGTCGGCGATATTTCCGGCAGCGCGGCGCAGGGCAAGCGAAACCACTGTCAAAATGAAAAAAACGCCATCGCCCGCCTGATTGCCGCCAACATTCCCGACAATTCGTCACTGTTTATCAGCATAGGCACGACGATGGAAGCCGTTGCCGCCGAGTTGGTCAAGCAGCGCAAAAACCTGCGGATTATCACCAACAATATTTACGTTGCCTCCATCACGTCCGCACGCACCGACTACACCGTCATCATCACGTCCGGCGTCGTGCGCCCTTTGGACGGCGGGATTACGGGCGTGGCGACGGTTGATTTTATCAATCAGTTTAAAGTCGATTATGCCGTCATGAGTACGCACGGCGTGGAAAGCGACGGCTCGCTGTTGGACTACGACTATAAAGAAGTCAGCGTCATGCAGGCGATGATGACTAACGCGCGGGTCAGGTATTTGGGCGTGGACCACAGCAAATTCAACAGCAACGCTTTGGTCAGGCTGGGCGACATCGGCTCGTTTGACAAAGTATTTACCGACCGCATACCTGAAGCCGCCATGCAGAAGGTTTTGGGCGATGCGGGCGTAGAATGGCTGGTTGCCGAGCCTGTGCCGCTTTGAGTGCGCCACTATAACGATAGAGTCAAGTCGGGTACAATAAAGCCCTTTTCAGACGACCTTTTATAGATACGTCGTCTGAAATCCAATCCCTTCCCAATAAAGAACCATTATGCTCAATAAAGACCAATTCGCGGACAACCATTTCATCCGCACCATCATTGAAGAAGACCTTAAAAGCGGCAAACACGAAGCCATCCAAACCCGCTTCCCGCCAGAACCCAACGGCTACCTGCACATCGGCCACGCCAAATCCATCTGCCTGAACTTCGGTTTGGCGTATATTTACGACGGCTTGTGCAACCTGCGTTTCGACGATACCAACCCCGAAAAAGAAAACGACGAATACGTCAACGCCATCAAAGAAGACGTCGAGTGGCTCGGTTTCCATTGGGCGGGCGAGCCGCGTTTCGCTTCCAACTATTTCGACCAGCTTTACGACTACGCCGTCGGTTTAATCAAAGACGGCAAAGCGTATGTCGATGATTTGACGCCCGAAGAAATGCGCGAATACCGCGGCACGCTGACCGAAGCGGGCAAAAACAGCCCTTACCGCGACCGCAGCGTCGAAGAAAACCTCGACCTGTTCACACGCATGAAAAACGGCGAATTCCCCGACGGCAGCAAAACCCTGCGCCTGAAAATCGACATGGCTTCGGGCAACATCAATATGCGCGACCCCGTCATCTACCGCATCCGCCGCGCCCATCACCACAACACCGGCGACAAATGGTGCATCTACCCGATGTACGACTACACGCATTGCATTTCCGATGCCATCGAAGGCATCACGCATTCCTTGTGTACGCTCGAATTTGAAGCCCACCGCCCGCTGTACGACTGGGTGTTGGACAACATCCCCGCGCCGCACGCCACCCGTCCTCGCCAATACGAGTTTTCCCGTTTGGAGCTTCTGTATTCCATCACGTCCAAACGCAAGCTGAACCAACTGGTTTCAGAAGGCCATGTTTCCGGCTGGGACGATCCGCGTATGCCGACGATTTCCGGTATGCGCCGCCGCGGCTACACGCCCGAAGGCCTGCGCCTGTTTGCCAAACGCGCCGGTATTTCCAAATCTGAAAACATCGTCGATATGAGCGTGTTGGAAGGTGCGATTCGTGAAGAGCTGGAAAACTCTGCCCCGCGCCTGATGGCGGTCTTGAACCCGCTCAAAGTGACCCTGACCAACTTTGAAGCCGGCAAAACCCAAAGCCGCCGCGCCGCGTTCCACCCCAATCACGAAGAAATGGGCGAGCGCGAAATTCCCGTGTCCCAAACCATTTACATCGAAGCGGACGACTTTGCCGAAAATCCGCCCCAAGGCTTCAAACGCCTGACACTCGGCGGCGAAGTGCGCCTGCGTCATGGCTATGTGATTAAGTGCGACGAAGTCGTGAAAGACGCGGCGGGCAATGTGGTTGAACTCAAATGCAGCATCGACCATGACACCTTGGGCAAAAATCCCGAAGGCAGAAAAGTCAAAGGCGTGATTCACTGGGTTTCCGCCGAACATGCCGCCGAAATCAAAGTCCGCCTGTACGACCGCCTCTTTACCGTCGAGCGTCCCGATGCCGTGCGCGGCGAAGACGGCGAATACCTGCCGTTTACCGATTTCCTCAACCCCGAGTCCGTCAAAGAAATCACCGCCTATGCCGAACCCGCAGCCAAAAACCTGCCCGCCGAAAGCCGTTGGCAGTTCGAGCGTATCGGCTATTTCGTCACCGACCGCAAAGACCACAGCAAAGACACGCCGGTGTTTAACCGCACGGTAACGCTGAAAGATTCTTGGCAGGCAAAATAATTGGTAAGAAGGCAGTCAGTATGCACTGGCTGCCTTTATTGTGTTTAAATTTTTGATTTTATAATAGGAATTTTATGGAAAACCAAATACCCACTTCACAGGAAGTTCGATATCACGAACCCAAACGCCTTCCTGCTTCTGCAGGCATCAAGTGGATTACCGACGCTTTCGGTATTTTCAAACTTCATCCGTGGAAATGGATAGGCGTATTATTGGCCTATATGATCGTAGGCTTTGTGGTTTCTATTATTGACTTACTAGGAATTAATGCGCTTTCTAGTTTAAAAGGTATTGTATTCAGCTGGGTGGGTTCATGCTTAGTAGGCGGAGCTATGTATGTTGCTAACAATATCAATAATGGAAAAGCATTTGATGTGAAAGATTTTTTTATTGTTTTTTTAGATAAAAAAATGAGTTTTTTCATTTTATTGTTACTTCAGGTGCTGTTCAGTATAGCTGTTAGTTTGCTTATCATTCCGCTATATTTTGCAGGTCATTGGGCAATGATGATAGGTGTTGTATTGATTGTTATTGTCCTTTTGTCTATATTTTTATTAACCCCCGCTTTGATTGTTTTAGATGGTCTGAAGCCATGGGAGGCTATTAAAGCTAATGTTAAAGCGGCTATGTGTAATATTCCTGCAATATTAGTTTATGTTGTAGGTGTGGCTCTCTATTCTTTTATGTGGGGCGTATTAGGCAGCATGTTAGGCCAGTGGATTATCATGATCATACTTTTACTATTCCTACCTGTCAGCGCAGTTTTACTGCTGTCCCCTTATATTGCTTACCGCAGTATTTACCCTAATGGTCGTATTGTAAAATCCTAAGTGGATAAAGGCCGTCTGAAACATTTGAACTGCACCCCAAAAGTTGGACATCCCCTCCAACTCACAAGGTGCAGTTTTTTTATGAGCAAATATACATTA
>NZ_CEXQBZ010000046.1:0-10856 GCF_982712965.1 Neisseria flava
GAGAAGCCCAAAATGGTTGAATCTCAGTATCCTCAATCCCCTCTCCCCGTGGGAGAGGGCTAGGGAGAGGGCGGTAAGCGCAAGCTTACTTTGGGCAAACGCCAATCTTGCAGGCAGCCTGTCGAATCATCGGATATTTGCGATGCCGGAAGATGATTTCGTTTGTGCAGGAATGCGGCAATTTTTATCGGTTCCAGCCAAAGGTCGTCTGAAACCTGTTTAAGCTGCCTCAAACAGTTTTCTCATGGCTTCGATTTGGTGTTGTTTGAGTTCGCCTGCTTCGTCGCGGCCGACGAAGATTTTGAACATGGCGCCGCCGTTGCGGTTGATGAAGTTGAGCGAGCAGGTGTCTTTGCCCATAAACGGACGCTCTAAAAGGTAGATGGCGGCGCAGTTTTCGTAATAGATATGACCGTGTACGCCGCCGTCGGTTTCGGGGTGGTCGAAATTGTAGAAGCCACGGCCGACTTTGCCGCCGGGCAGTTTGCCGGTGACTTCGACGATGGCGTCGGGGGTGTGGGCGATGAAGGTGACGGCTTCGTCCCAAGCGGCGACGGCTTGGAGGATTTCGACGATGCGGCTGCCTTCGGTTTGGCGGATGCAGTTTTCGGGCAGGCAGCGGATGACGTCTTCAAAGCTGCATTGGTTTTGCCCGGCGAGCATTTCGAGCACTTGGCCGGGATTTTTTTCCAATGATTGGCGCAACATGATTTGTTGTTCGGATGAAAGTTTTTGCATGGTTTGATCCTTTTCTTGGGTCGGAAGGGTGAGCATGAGTTTACGGATGAGGGTGGGCGACCAGTAGCGGCCGCTGGTGTTCAGGCGGATGAGGCCGTCTGAACCTTTTTCTTCAAAGAGCTGCATTGCCTGCCATTGGGCAATCAGCTTCTGCGCGGCGGCGTTGCCGTCAAACAGCGAGGGATTCAGACGACCTGTTTCCATGTCGTGCTGCACTTGTCCGAGCAGGGTTTTGTTCGGGCTGTGACCGCTCATGAAGGCGATGTTTTTTTCGCCTTTCGGGGTGGCGAGGTAGCTGTCCAAATCGCCCTGCACCTGATAGCTGAAGCCGCCGAGGTTGCCGCCTGCGCCGGAGCCGAACGCCCAGCAGGGGATATTGGATTTGACCAGAGTGTTGTAGCGATTGCGTTCGCCGCGGCCGGGATAGGCGAAATGGCTGTTGCTGACTTGGTTCCAGCCTTTTTGCGCCAGCGTTTCGACGGCGTAGGCGTATTGGTCTGCCTGAACGTCGAAACCGGGCGGGGCGGGAAATGCGCCTTTCTCCACCATGCGGTTGATAGGCAGCATGGGATAGAGGTTGAAGGCGTAGGTGTCGAGTCCGGACAAAGGCAGGGCGGTGGCGCGTTCGAGGTCGTTTTGCCAAACGGCGTCGGTTTGGTTGGGCAGGCCGAACATCAAATCGACAACGATGACGGCATTGATTTCACATAGTTTTTCCAGATAGGCAAAGGCTTCGTCGCCGCCGTGTTTGCGACCGAGGCGGCGGCGGATGGCGGTGTCGAAGGTTTGCACGCCGATGGAAATGCGGTTGGCGCCCGCTTCGATGCAGGCTTGGGCTTTTTCGATGTCGAAATGGCTCATGCGGCCTTCGATGGTGAACTCGCAGTCGTCAGCAATCGGCAGGTATTGGTAACAGGCGCGGATGAGTCTGGCGAGGTCCGGGGTTTGCAGCGCGGTGGGCGTGCCGCCGCCGAAATAGACGGCGCGGATTTTGCCGTTGCCTTGGCGGATTTCGGATTCCGCCGCCATTTCTTCGATGATTTTGTCGGTGTAAACGCTGCTGTAACTCTCTTTCCATGCGTTGCGGTAGAAGCCGCAGAACACGCAGTGGTTGGCGCAGAAGGGGATGTGCAGATAGGCGAGCGCGTCGGAATCGGCGGCATGGGGGAGCTTCTGCCGCCAGATGTTCTGCCATTGCGGACGGGGAATCGGTATGCCGCCCCATATCGGCATCAACGCCTGCCGTTCGGGAAAGGCTTTGGGCGCGGATTGGCGCGGTGTCCAAACAAGCTGCTGTTCCATATTTGATTAAAAATGATTATTAACCATATTTGAAAATTAAATCACTAGTGATAGGTAGTGTCAAGGGACGATAGCGAGGGGAAACAGAAAATGAAAAGTATCGGTAACTGACTATAGTGGATTAACTTTAAATCAGGACAAGGCGACGAAGCCGCAGACAGTACAGATAGTACGGCAAGGCGAGGCAACGCCGTACTGGTTTAAAGTTAATCCACTATAAATTTTGAGGTCGGCATTGTGCGGGATGGCTTGAGGTCGTCTGAAAAATCAAAGATTTGATTTGCTGTTTGGCTTGAGTGTCAGGCATTTAACCCATGACCTGTTTTCAGACGACCTCTTGGGTTCATGTTAAAACTTAAGCTGCACACGGGCGGCGAAATTGCGGCCGGTTTCAGTGTACAAATCCATCACGCTTGAGCGGCTCATGCCGGCGACGTCTGCGTGTTGCCAGTATTTTTTGTTGCCGATGTTGTAAATGTTCGCGCCGATTTCGACGTTTTTAGACGGCCTGTACCACGCGCCGACATCCCATACGCCGTAGCCCGGCGCTTGGAAAACGCTGTCGCTGCTGACGCGGCTGTGTTTTTTCGACCAGCGCAGTTTGGTATCGACGCCCCATTTTTCTTGCGCGTAGTCGATGCCCAAAACGCCGTTGAGCGGGTAGGCGGAATCCAGCGGCGTGCCGTCTTGCTGTTTGCCGCGCATCCAAGCGATGCTGCCGGAAACCTGCCAGCCCGGCAGGAATTTGTAGGCGGCGGAGGCTTCTGCGCCGTAGGTTTTGACCCTATCCAGGTTTTGATATTGGTACTGGATAATCGGGCAGCCGCCTATGGAGGCAGTGCCGACTTCGGTGCGGTCGATGAAGTTTCGATAACGGTTGTAGAACGCGGTAACTTGCGCGCGGGCGCGTTCGTTTTTGAACTTCATGCCCAATTCGAAGCTGTTGGAGCGTTCGGATTTGAGGTTGGCATTCGGGATGACGGCATAGCCGTAGGTTGTGTTGGCAAACGCCATAGTCGCGCTGTCAAACGGCGGCGTGCGGAAGCCTTGTGAATAAGTGGCAAAACCGGTGAACTGCTCGCCCATCGGTACACTCAGGCGCAGGCTGGGCGTGAGTGCGGAATCGTTGAAACGGGTTGCCGTACCGTCAGGGTTGGCGTTGAGATAGGCTTGGTCGGTTTCGGTGTTCAGCCTATCTTTTAGGACAGCCCGTATCCAAGACCTTTACCACACAAACAAAAGGTCGTCTGAAAACCCGTATTTCAGGTTTTCAGACGACCTTTTTACTGCTGAAACAGCTGACCGATCAATCAGTCATGACCGATATCGACGGTTTTCTCTTTGTAGCGCGTATCGGGGACGAGGACGATTTTTTCGTCCACTTTGCCGATGGCTTTCACATCTTTGCCCGGGTAGTCCAACTGATGCAGGAAGTAGCGGATACAGTTGAGGCGGGCGCGTTTTTTGTCGTCGGAACGGATAATGACCCAAGGCGCATCGCCGGTGTGGGTGTGGAAGAACATGGCGTTTTTGGCTTCGGTGTAGTCGTCCCAACGGTCGAGCGACTGGATGTCCACGGGGGAAAGTTTCCAGTGTTTCAGGGGATCGTCGCGGCGGGAGATGAAGCGGCGCAGTTGTTCTTCGCGGGATACGGAGAACCAGAATTTGAAGAGGTGGATGCCGCTGGCAACGAGCATACGTTCCAATTCAGGGGTTTGACGCATGAAAAGCAGGTATTCGTTGGGTTCGCAGAAGCCCATCACGCGCTCTACGCCGGCGCGGTTGTACCATGAACGGTCGAAGAATACCATTTCGCCTGCGGTCGGCAGGTTTTGGATGTAGCGTTGGAAATACCATTGACCGCGTTCGGTGGTGGTCGGTTTTTCCAAAGCGACAACGCGTGCGCCGCGCGGATTCAAATGTTCCATAAAGCGTTTGATGGTACCGCCTTTACCTGCGG
This sequence comes from Neisseria flava, assembly GCF_982712965.1. Taxonomy (NCBI): domain Bacteria; kingdom Pseudomonadati; phylum Pseudomonadota; class Betaproteobacteria; order Neisseriales; family Neisseriaceae; genus Neisseria; species Neisseria flava. The sequence continues at coordinate 4,001 of NZ_CEXQBZ010000046.1, forward strand.
CGTCGCGGCCCTCAAACAGGCTGACGATGCGTTGGCCGGAGTCTTTGACCCAGCTTTGCACTTTCAGCAATTCGATTTGCAGCTTTTGTTTTTCTTTTTCGTATGCGGCGCGGCGCATACGTTGTTTGTAGGGGTAGTTGGCGGGAAGCGGCGCGCTGCTGGAGTCTTCGTCCGTACCGCGTCCTTCGTGTTCCAAAACAGCTCTTTCAAAAACTTGTAACTGGTCTTGTTTTTCGCCCAATTCAACGTTTTCGAAGGGTTCTAACTGATGATCTGCCATAGGGTCTCCTTATTGCTTAAGTTTGAAATGATATGGTGTGGGATGACTTGATTTTACTCCTTTTGTGCTGCTGCGGACTACATAAAATTACACTGCGCCATTTTTTTCGGCGCGGTCTGCTAATTTGTGTAAAAACGGCGTATAATCAGGCTATTTGCACCACAGCCATGCCCTATTTCGCCCTGTTTGACGATGCCGTGAGCGGCCGCGCAAAACTCTATCAAAATCATGTGGAAAGCCGCCTTTTCCATCATAACGAACTGGATTCGCTAAACGATGCGCTGCAAAAGGGCTGGCAAAAAGGGCTGCATGCTGTGTTGTTTGCAGACTACGAATTCGGTTTGCCGCTGATGGGGATAGCGTCCGAACGCGGCGGCAATCTTGCCCTGCACTGGTTTGCTGACTGCGCCGATATCAATGCCGAAAGCTGGCTTGCCCAAAATTCAGACGACCTCCCCGCCGGCATCTCCACGCCGCAATCCTCCGTATCCGAAGCCGATTACCTCGACCGCATCCGCCAAATCCACGAAGCCATCCGGCGCGGCGACACCTATCAAATCAACTACACCACCCGCCTGCACCTGCAAGCCTACGGTAACCCCGTCAGCCTCTACCGCCGCCTGCGCCAACCCGTCCCCTATGCCGTTTTGTCCCACTTGCCCGATGCGGCAGGAAAATCCGCGTGGACGCTGTGTTTCTCGCCCGAACTCTTCCTCAAAATCGGTGCGGACGGCACCATCAGCACCGAACCGATGAAAGGCACCGCGCCGATTTTGGGCGACGGGCAAGACGAACGCCGCGCCGCCGAGTTGCAAGCCGACCCGAAAAACCGCGCCGAAAACGTGATGATTGTCGATTTGCTGCGCAACGACCTCGGCAAAATCGCCCAAACCGGCAAAGTATGCGTGCCCGATCCGTTTAAAGTATCGCGTTTCGGCAGCGTCTGGCAGATGACCAGCACCATCCAAGCCCAAGCCCTGCCGCACATCACCGCCGCCGACATCCTCCGCGCCGCCTTCCCCTGCGGCAGCATCACCGGCGCGCCCAAACGCATGAGTATGCAGATTATCGAATTGCTCGAAGCCGAACCGCGCGGCCTGTACACCGGCAGCATCGGCTACCTGAATCCATGCGAAAGTGGGCTTGGGTTTGAAGGCATATTCAACGTCGTCATCCGCACCTTATCGCTCAAACCCGTTTCAGACTCGATTTCAGACGACCTAGATAGTGGATTAACAAATCAGGACAAGGCGACGAAGCCGCAGACAGTAGAGATAGTACGGCAAGGCGAGGCAACGCCGTACCGGTTTAAAGTTAATCCACTATATCAAGGGGTGTACGGCGTCGGTTCCGGCATCGTCATCGACAGCGACCCCACCGCCGAATATCGGGAATGCGGCTGGAAAGCCCGTTTCCTCAACGAATTGCGCCCCGCCTTCGGCATCTTCGAAACCATGCGCGTAGAAAACAGGCAATGCCGCCTGCTCGGCCTGCATTTAGGTCGTCTGAAAACCTCCGCCCAAGCCTTCAACCTGCCCCTGCCCGACGATGGCGAAACCCGAATCCGGCAATACATCGCCGACTTGCCCGACGGCCTCTTCCGCCTGAAAGCCGAACTCGTTTCAGACGGCCTCATTCTCAGCCATGCCGCCACCGCCGAGCTGTCCGCCCCGCAGCGCGTCATCCCCGCCCCGCAACCCCTCCCGCGCCGCGACTACCTGCGCCGCTTCAAAACCACCCGCCGCACCCTGTACGACCAAGCATGGCAAACCGCCGAAACACAAGGCGCGTTCGACAGCCTGTTTTTCAATTCAGACGGCCTCCTGCTCGAAGGCGGCAGAAGCAACGTGTTCGTCAAATACCAAGGGCAATGGCTCACCCCGTCTCTGGATTTGGACATCCTCAACGGCGTCATGCGCCAAGCCGTATTGCAGCAGCCGCAAACCTACTTGGGCGCGGACGCAGTCATCGAAACCCACATCACCCGCGACATGCTCGAGCGCGCAGAAAAAATCCGCCTCTCCAACGCCTTGAGGGGCGTGTTTGAGGCGGATTTGGTTTATTAGGAACAATAAATGATTTCCTGAAAACGGATAAAGCCGACAGGCGGAGTATTCGTGAAACGGGTTATATGTCTGAAGCTTGAGTGTTCACAAACATGCGCACGGCCTTACCCTCATAACGCTGGTTCAACCACGCCTGTAAGCGTTCGCGATCTTTGGCAGGCAAAGGCTCCTTAAATTCGAGCGAGACAACGACAATATCGTCATGTTCGCCTGTTTCCGATTTAGTATTTTTGCTGCTTTCAGGCTGCTCGGAAACAGGCTCTGTTTGCGCTTTCTCCCAAACCAAGCCGCGTCCGACAACGATTTTTTCCGCTTCGGGATATTGGGCTTTTATTTCCTTGAGTACCGCAGCATCGTCAGCACCGGCGGTATCGGCAGTTTTGCCCGCAAGCACGGTATCGATGTAGGCTTGCTGCTCTTTCAGCTCGTTTTGCAACTGTACCGAGTTGTTTTGGCTTGCCAGCAATTCTTCGATTTTGGCATCGTTCCCTCCCGCATAAACCACGTTTACCTTCGGCGCTTTCACACCTGACGCTTCAAGGCTTTTCACCAGCAAGGCGGAAATTTTCTCGGCATTGCCCGTTCCATTGACAATCAGATCGACTTTATTTTCTCTATGGTTCAACATCTTACGCAGCACGAAAAAACCTTCCTGTTGCTGCGCAGTGGCAATGGCGGCATTGGCTCTGGTGTTGAAGATTTCCTGACGCACCAGTCCTGATGCCATATAGCCGCTCGGAATCATCACAGCCAACACGACGGCAGTAATCATGATACTTTGCAGCCGGCGTTTGGATTCTTTTACCAACCCCCTGCGCGGCAGCTTGAGCAGCTTGGAAAACAACAAGGTCGAAAAAGCGATGAACACGCAGTTGATGGCAAAAAGATATGAAGCACCGAGAAAGTAGTGCCAGTTGCCATGTGCCAGTCCGTAGCCCGCAGTACACAGGGGCGGCATCAATGCAGTCGCAATCGCCACTCCCGGTATGGCATTGCCTCCCTCTTTTCGGGTCAGCGCCACAATACCCGCACTACCGCCGAAGAAGGCAATCAACACATCCCAAAGGGTCGGCTGAGTACGCGCCAAAAGCTCGCTTTGCGCCCCTTTGAGCGGGGTTAACAGGAAATACAACGTAGCGGTAATCAAGCTGATGACGACGAATATAATAATATTGCGCATCGCTTGACGGATCAGCGCAGTATCCCCTACCGCCAAACCGTAACCCATACCTACAATCGGCCCCATCAACGGCGAAATCAACATCGCGCCGATCACTACCGCCGTGCTGTTTACATTCAGACCGATACTCGACACGGCAATGGCAAACATCAATACCCACATATTGGTTCCGGTCACCCGAGTATTGGCGCGGATGGTGGCATCGATCTTATCGGGATGAGCTTGGTCATGCGCAAGATTGAACACATCTTGCAACTTGGTCATGGCACCATTGTCTTCTTGTTCCTGCTTTTCTTGTATTTCCTGATTTTTACTTTCTTCCTGATCTTGCATGTGCGTATCCTAAAGTTTTAATAGTTTATTTTAAACATCTAAGTTCATAAAGAATTTTTGAGTAATGAAATAATGCCTTGCCATTACGGCTAAATCTGACAGGCACACTTCCCGCAATATACAATATATTAGCATACGTCCGCAAACTTCCTCCGTTAGATGAAGGAAGGGCAAAGTTGCCGTTACAGCAAGCCGTAACGTGGGCTTTGCCCACGAAATGAATGTCGAAATGAAAGTCTATGTGACTGTTGTCGGATTTAGTTGTTGGATGGTGGATTTCGTGGGCAAAGCCCACGCTACTTGGGTTATCCCAAATCTGCCTTGATTGAATAAAAGGTCGTCTGAAAATGAACGCGAACGGGTTTCCCTAACACCCAAATCCCAAAGTTTTCAGACGACCTTATTTTTGCCTGCAACCTGCCCCAATCCCAACCTTCCCCCGCCGGACGGGGGAAGGGACAAGTTCCGTTGCAACAACGAGTAGCGTGGGTTCTACCCACGATATAAATGCAAGAATAACCGCTAAATTCAAATTGTGGACAACAGGCTCGCGGACGAGGCCCACGCTACTCATTAACTTCCAAGCCCCCATTAATCTCATAAAAAGGTCATCTGAAAACGGGGAAATCAGTTTTCAGACGACCTTTCCGCTTATTAACTTATTGATACCAAAGAAAAACAAATTCCCGCTTGTAGGTTAAAATCAGGCTATGCTAATATGCACAACAACAGGTTTTTCCAGAATAATCTGTGTTAGAATGCAGACTTAGATGGAAAACTCTATCCGAACTCGGTACAATACCGACGAATTTATTTCTCTTAAACAACCCGCCGCAAGGCAAAAGGAACGACTGATATGTCAAACATCGAACAACAAGTTAAGAAAATTGTTGCTGAACAACTGGGCGTAAACGAAGCCGAAGTAAAAAATGAATCTTCCTTCCAAGACGACCTGGGCGCAGATTCTTTGGACACCGTAGAATTGGTTATGGCTTTGGAAGAAGCTTTCGGTTGCGAAATCCCCGATGAAGAAGCCGAAAAAATCACTACCGTACAACTGGCTATCGACTACATCAACGCCCACAACGGCTAATTCGGTCGCACCAAACATCCCCAGCCTCTGCTGCGTTAGCGCAATAGAGGCTGTTACCTTATATATGTGGGGCAAAATCCGTTATAATAGCCGCCCGGAATCCGATTCCGAACCGCTATTATCATTTTCAGACGGCATCTTGCCGCATCCCACCGAAAACCAACAGCGAGATTATCATGAGTCAGAGAAGAGTAGTCATCACAGGCCTCGGCCAAGTATCACCGGTCGGCAACGACGTCGCCACCGCATGGAGCAACCTGCTCGCAGGCAAAAGCGGCATCGGCCGGATTACCCGCTTTGACGCATCCGACATCAACAGCCAAATCGCCGGCGAAGTGCGCGATTTCGACATCGGCCAATACATCAGCGCGAAAGAAGCCCGCCGCATGGACGTGTTCATCCACTACGGCATCGCCGCCGCGCTGCAAGCCATTGAAGATGCCGGTTTGGACGCATTGGAAAGCCTCGACAAAGACCGTGTCGGCGTGAACATCGGTTCCGGCATCGGCGGTCTGCCCAGCATCGAAGCCACCGGTAAAGCCGTTATCGAAGGCGGCGCGCGCAAAATCAATCCTTTCTTCATTCCCGGTTCGCTGATTAACCTGATTGCAGGTCACGTTACCATCCTCAAAGGCTACCGCGGCCCGAGCTACGGCATGGTTTCCGCCTGTACCACCGGCGCGCACTCCATCGGCGACTCCGCCCGACTGATTAAATACGGCGACGCCGACGTGATGATTGCAGGCGGTGCCGAAGGCGCGATCAGCACTTTGGGCGTAGGCGGCTTCGCTGCAATGAAAGCCCTTTCCACCCGCAACGACGATCCCGTCACCGCTTCCCGTCCGTGGGACAAAGGCCGCGACGGTTTCGTCATCGGAGAAGGTGCGGGCGTGCTGGTGTTGGAAGAATTGGAACACGCGAAAAAACGCGGCGCGAAAATTTACGCCGAAATCGTCGGTTTCGGCATGAGTTCCGATGCCTACCACATCACCGCTCCGAACGAAGAAGGCCCTGCATTGGCGGTTACCCGCGCGTTGAAAGATGCCGGACTGAATCCCGAAGACGTCGATTACGTCAACGCACACGGTACATCCACTCCGTTGGGCGATGCCAACGAAACCAAAGCGCTCAAACGCGCGCTTGGCGACCATGCCCGTAAAGTTATTGTCAACTCCACCAAATCCATGACCGGCCACTTGCTCGGCGCGGCAGGCGGCGTGGAAGCGTTGTACAGCGTGTTGGCAGTACACGAGCAAAAATCCCCGCCGACCATCAACATCTTTGAACAAGACATCGAGGCGGGCTGCGATTTGGATTACTGCGCCAACGAAGCGCGCGACGCGAAAATCGACGTTGCCATCTCCAATTCCTTCGGCTTCGGCGGTACCAACGGTACGCTGGTGTTCAAACGTTTCAAAGACTGATTGAAGCGGTTTGAAACAAGACAAAAGGTCGTCTGAAAACCTGAAACAAAGGTTTTTCAGACGACCTTTTTAAATAATGCAATGTTTCAAAATCAGTCAAACCGCAGCATCGACCTTGCCAGCAGACACATCAATCTAATCTTGAATCGGACAAATATAGTGGATTAAATTTAAACCAGTACGGCATTGCCTCGCCTTGCCGTAATATTTGTACTGTCTGCGGCTTCGTCGCCTTGTCCTGATTTAAATTTAATCCACTATAGGAGACCTTTGCAAAAAAGCCCTTCCCCCGACAGCCGGAACCCAAACACAGGTTTTCGGCTGTTTTCGCCCCTAATTGCGCCTAATTTTACCCAAATACCCCCTTAATCCTCCCCGGATACCCGATAATCAGGCATCCGGGCCGCCTTTTAGGCGGCAACAGGCACACTTAGCCTGTTAGCCGCTTTCAACAGGTTCAAACACATCGCCTTCAGATGG
>NZ_CEXQBZ010000047.1:0-10662 GCF_982712965.1 Neisseria flava
GAGTGTCCAAGATTTGGGGGCCAGTTCAGAGTTTTCAGACGACCTTTTTGATATTGGCTGTAATTGTAGGCTGTGTTGATATAACAGGTTCATATAAGGACTTTCCATCTAGTCATTTTTGCGGGGAGGGAGTTTGGAAATTCGAAATTAGGGCGATTTTTGAATATTTCTAAAAATCAGAGTCCTCTTGCCTAGAGAGAATAACGAAAGAGTCATTCTTATTTTGTATATTTACTATAAATTAAACCTGCTAAGAAAAAAGGTCGTCTGAATTTTTAGACGACCTTTCGGTTTATGGATGGGATGGTTCGGAAACCATATCCGTATCATCAAAATCCGGTTCAGGATCATTTTTCAGGACTTTGCCGTTAAGCTTCAATTCGTTGTTTTGCAAAGTTATCTTGGTTTTGACTGTACCGTTTTCCAGCGCCAGATATTTTTCGTCCGCCATGCTGCGGATGGTGCTGTCCACCATTAGGCGCAGGGTTTCGGTAACGTCTTCGATACCTGCCTGCCCATTTGCCTCGTCGTCGGGATTGACGCTGAAAATACTGCGTGCCTGACTGATTGCCAGTTGTTCGAGCAGTTTTTGGGGAACCGCCATGTCAAATCCGGCTTCGGTTTTTTTCAGCATATCACTGAGGCTGTTCAAATCTTTTGTTGCCAGACCTTTAAACAGCAGTTTGCCACTGACATCGACATCGCCTTGAGGCATAGTGAATTTGAAGGTCTTAACATTCAAGATAGGATTATTGGTAAACAGGCTTGAAGCCTCGTTCTTGGCGGTCTGTATCAAGGAGTTTTGGATTTCTTCTTCGCTCATTTTTTTATCTGCGATTTCGGCAAATTTATTTTTCAGCGCAAGAAGGCCGGAGGCATCCAAGTGTTCGGCGGCAATATTGATGTCCAATGGGCCGTATTTTTCATCGCCGTAAGTCAGGTCTTGAAATTGGAAGCGGCCTTCGCTGTTGATGAATTTGTCCGCTTCGTGAGTATCGGTTTCAAATTTCAGTTTGCTGACTTCGATTTTTGACGGAGGGATGCTGCCTGTCGGATTGATAAACGCACCGATTTGCAGATTGGTAACCAAGTTCACCAATTCATTCAGTTTGATGTTGTAATCGATGTTGTCTTTCCACTGGAGCAGGAATTTATCCAGCGTAGTGCTGCTTTTGCCTAAAGACAGTTTGTTGAGGCCGCTTGTGGTTTCAGATTGGAAATGTAGGTTTTCCAGAGAAATGTCGCCCTTGTCCGCCAGTTTGACTTGAAGGGAGGGAGCCAGATAGTCATGGCTATAACTTTGGAAATCTTTTTTATAGTCGGTATGCCCGCTCAGACCTTTCCAGTTCAGCTTGATGCCGGAAAGCTCTTCGTAATCGAAAGCGGGGATACTCAAATCCAGTTTGCCGCTGCCGCTGAAATAGATGGTGTTGCTCATCGTTACCGGAGTTTGTTTACCGAAAAAGCGTGATAATGCTTTTTCAGTTTCAGGGTGATATTTGAACTCGGTTTCGATGTGCGCCTGAGTGCCTATGTCGCCGGCAAACGGTCCGTGGCTGATGTGGTTGATAACCGTAATCGGCTCTTGCAGGATGGTTTTCAGGTTGTCGGGCAGGTATTTTTGCGTATTTTGAAGAAGAGTAGGTTTCAGGCGGATAACGGTGGTTTCCGTTGCGCTGAACCAACCGCGTTCGTATTGATGCGATTCTACGGTTAGAAAACCGGATTCTTGTAAGAGTTTTTGTTGTGCGGTAAGGCTTTCCTCTGCTTTGATGCCGAGGTAGTAGGGGGTGCCAAGTACGGCTGCTACGGCTACGGCAGCAACCGGGATAAGATACTTTTTCATTGCTTCAGACACACAGATTGAAAGCATTAAGCATAGCATTTTTTGCTTTGCTTGTCTTTTTAGTGTGGCGGCTTCCTATGAAGAATATGGGTCGTCTGAAAATTTTCGGGCTGTTTTTTGATTGTTAGGTAGGTGTTGGCGGGTAATGTTTGGATATGTCTGTATTGAATTTTGACTGATGTTCAGGTGCAGTTTTTACTGTTTCCGTCAGTTGCTTTGCCGAATGGGTGTTGCGGGTAAAGGCGTGGAATATCTTTCAGACGACCTTTTCGGTTTTGGGAAATGTTCAGTCGGTTAGGTTGCGTCCGTCGGAAATGTGCAGGCGGCTGAATATGGTGCTGGAGATGAGTGTAATCAAGCCGATGGAAAGGAGGGTAAGGCGAAATGAAAGGTGGAGGTTGCCTGCGGTGAAGCTGCTTTGCGACCAGTTTTGCAGGATAAGCGCGCCGAGCGCAATGCCGAGGCTGATGGCGAGTTGTTGGTTGACTGCCATCAGGCTGTTGCCGCTGCCGGTTTGGTGCGCGCGCAGGTCGGCGATGGTCAGGGTGTTCATGGCGGAGAACTGGATGGAGTTGCAAGTACCAATCAGGAGCAGCAATGCAATCCAGACGATTAAAGACGTGTCCGCATCGGGTAGGGCTAGCAGCATAATCAATATCGCGAGGAAGCGCGTGTTCCAAATCAACACGTTGCGGTAGCCGAAGCGCGACATCAGGGGCTTGATGAGCGGTTTGACGGCAAGCGAGGCGAAAGCGACGGGGGCGACCAGCCAGCCGGATACGCTGGCGGCGAATCCGAATGCGACTTGAAACAATAGCGGTAGCAAAAAGGGGATGGAACTGATGCCGAGCCGGCTGAACAGGTTGCCTGTCAAACCCAGTCGGAAAGTGCGGACTTGGAACAAATCCGCCGCGTAAATCGGATTGGCGGCGGTTTTCATGTGGCGGTAGTAGAGCAGGGCGAATGCCGTACCGCCGATGGCGAGCAAGAGCGAAAACCAAACTGCGCCAGAATGGGACACCATTTCCACTGCCAACATCAAGAGACACGCCGCCGAAGCGAAAGTCAGGTAGCCGCTCAAGTCCAGAACCGTATTTTTGCCTTTGACATCGGGCATAATCCGCCAGCCCAGCAAGACGCCGAGCAGCCCTATCGGCAGATTCAGCAGGAAAATCCAATGCCAAGATGCGTATTCCACCAAATAGCCGCCGACCAAAGGACCGAATATCGGGCCGATCAGCGCGGGCATCACGGCATAATTGATGGCGTTTAAGAGTTGGGATTTGTCGTACACGCGCAAAATCGTCAGGCGCGGCACGGGTACCAACATCGACCCGCCTATGCCCTGAATCACCCGCGCCATCACCAGCATGGGCAGATTGGCTGCCGCCGCACACAATGCCGATCCGAGCATAAAAATGCCGATTGAACCGAAAAATACGTTTTTAGTGCCGAACCTGTCCACCAAATAGCCGCTTAAAGGAATCAGCAGGGCGACGGTCAGCGTATAGGAAATCGCCGCCAGCTGCATATTGAGCGGCGATACTTGGAAATCTTTGGCGATTTCGGGCAGGGCTGTGTTCAGAATCGTCGCGTCCAGCATCTGCATAAAAATCGCAATCGCCAAAAGCAGGGGCAGCCAGCGGGACGGGCGGACGGGCGGCGTTTCCAAAACGTTTGATTCGGTTGTGTTCATAGGGATAAATTGTAACTGATTTGAAAGGAGGTCGTCTGAAAGAGGATAAGGGTAGCAAAAGGCAGCTATTGGCAAATAATATTGTAAATCTGATTCAGTTTTAGAATACTGTTTGAGCAATGTACTTTTAAGCGACGAGTTTCAGACGACCTTTGAAGTTGAGTGATGGAATGACAGTCGTTATGACAGCAGTGAGTTCATAAGCAATTTATTTCGGGTATTGTTTAATTATGAATATATTAGATATTAATTATAATGATAATAATTAGCATATATGAAGACGATTCAATATATGCGGGTATTAGGTCTTAGCAGTCATCCGATTCCAATATTATTTTTTAAAATTATACTTGACCGCCTACATGCAATTACTTAAAGTAGCCATCTATTTATACAAAGAAAAACGGGTACTCCCGTTAACGAAAAAATGAGCGCAATCACTCCACCCAAAATCACTACATTCGACAGCAAGCCGACCGATGTTTATTTCTTCGGCACCTGCGTCCTCGATCTTTTCATGCCCGAAGCAGGCATGGATGTCATTACTTTAATCGAGCAGCAAGGCATACGGGTTCATTACCCGATGGCGCAAAGCTGCTGCGGCCAACCCGCCTACTCTTCCGGTCATCCGACCGAGGCGTTTGATGTCGCCAAAGCGCAACTCGACCTCTTCCCCGAAAACTGGCCGATCGTCGTACCGTCCGGCTCATGCGGCGGCATGATGAAACATCACTGGCCTACCCTGTTTAAAAATACAGAATACGAATCCAAAGCGGTGGATTGTGCCAACCGCATCATTGAGTTTACTCATTTCTTGCTTGCCATCGGCTACAAGCCTGAAGACAAAGGCGAGCCGGTCAAAGTCGCCGTCCACACTTCCTGCGCCGCCCGCCGAGAAATGAATGTCCATATTTCAGGATGGCAGTTGATTGATGGCATGGAAAACGTTGAACGTATCGTTCACGATCACGAAAGCGAATGCTGCGGCTTCGGCGGTACATTCTCCGTCAAACAAGCGGATATTTCCGGCGCGATGGTAACCGACAAAGTCGCCGCGCTGAAAGAAACCGGCGCAACCGAAATCATCAGCGCGGACTGCGGCTGCATGATGAACATCGGCGGCAAAATCGCTAAGGACGAGCCGAACATGCCGCGTCCGAAACACATCGCATCCTTCTTGTTGGAACGCACCGGAGGCAAAGCATGAGCGCGCGCGAAAATATTTTGGCAAAACTGAAAAAAGCCGACGCATTGCCGATGGAAGAGCCTGCGGTTTTTGATTATTACCGTGAAATGGGTGTTTCTTGGGACAGCGAAGTTGAGCGCCTGAAACATTGGGCTGCCGCTATGCGCGCTGTCAAAACCGAAATTTATTGGGTGACCAAAACCAGCTGGCCGCAAGTATTCCGTCAAGCAGCCGAAGGCAAAGGTTTGAAAAACATCCTGCTGCCGTTGGCGACCGAACACGGACAAATCGCCCGTGCCGCGCTGGTGGACAGCAATATCGAACCGATTGCTTTCGAGCGCGAAATCGATACTTGGAAAACTGAGTTTTTCGCGAACATCGATGCAGGCTTTAGCGGCTCGCAATGTGGCATCGCCCGCACCGGTACACTGATGCTGTTTTCCAGCCCCGAAGAACCGCGTACTTTAAGCCTTGTTCCGCCCGTGCATTTCTGCCTGTTTGATACGGCGAAAATGTATAACGAATTCCATAATGCCGTCGAAGGCGAAAAACTGGTGGAAAACGGTATGCCGACCAATGTTTTCCTGATTTCCGGCCCGTCCAAAACCGCAGACATCCAGCTAACGCTTGCTTACGGCGCGCACGGTCCGCGTGATTTGGTCATTCTCGCCATCCTGCCTGACCACATTTCCCCTGCCGATTTGGAGGAAAACGCATGACTACGCAAACCATCAAGTTCCACATGAAGCCGGAAACTTTCAAACAAAACGCCGCAATTTCCCTTCAAGACAAGCCTTTGCGTAAGAGTCTGCGTACCGCGATGGATATGCTGATGACCAAGCGCAAAGCCGTTTTGTCCGACGAAGAAGAGTTGCAAAACCTGCGTGATTTGTGCGAACACGTCCGTCAGCGTTCATTGTCTAAATTGCCCGCCCTGCTGGAGCAATTGGAAGAAAACCTGACTAAGTTGGGCGTTAAAGTACACTGGGCGGAAACTCCATCCGAAGCCTGCCAAATCATCCACGACATCATTGCTGTCAAAAACGGTAAGCTGATGGTCAAAGGCAAATCGATGGTTAGCGAAGAAATCGAGCTGAACCATTATCTTGAAGCAAAAGGCATTAAAGCGGTGGAAAGCGACTTGGGTGAGTTTATCGTCCAAATGGCAGGCGAAAAACCGACCCATATCGTGATGCCTGCTATCCACAAAACCAAAGAACAGGTTAGCGAACTTTTCCACCAAAATCTTGGCACGCCGTTAACAGACGACGTAGACCAACTGACCGGCTTCGCCCGTAAAGCACTGCGCGATATTTACAGCACTGCCGATGTTGGTTTGAGCGGCGTAAACTTTGCTGTTGCTGAAACAGGTACACTATGTCTGGTTGAAAACGAAGGCAACGGTCGCTTGAGTACCACCGTTCCGCCCGTGCATATCGCCATTACCGGTATTGAAAAAGTTGTAGCCAAGCTGTCGGACGTTCCGCCTTTGTACAGCCTGCTGCCGCGTTCTGCCATTGGTCAGAACATTACCACTTATTTCAACATGATTACCGGTCCGCGCCGCAGCGAAGAGCTGGACGGTCCGCAAGAAATGCACTTGGTTCTGCTCGACAACGGCCGCAGCCAAGCCTATGCCGAAGACCAAATGCGCCGCACCTTACAATGTATCCGTTGTGGCGCGTGTATGAACCATTGTCCGGTTTATACCCGTATCGGTGGCGCGGCATACGGCACAACCTATCCCGGCCCTATCGGCGAGATTATTTCTCCGCACTTGTTGGGTCTGGATGCTACCCGCGACCTTCCGACCGCCTGTACCATGTGCGGCGCGTGTGTGGAAGTTTGTCCGGTGCGTATCCCGATTACCGAGCAGATGCAGCGTCTGCGTGTCGAGGCACAACGTTCGCCGACCGAGGTCGTACCGCATCCTATCCGCGGACAAGGCGCATCGCATACCTTCGGCGAACAAATGGCATGGCGTACATTCAACGGCATTTTCAGCGGCAGCAAAACTTACCGCGCCTTCGGTTGGGCGGCTACCAAATTCCGTGCATTGACACCAAGCAAGCAACTGGGCTGGACGGATAACCGCGTTCCGATGAAACCTGCCAAAAAAACGCTGCATGAAATGATGGCGGAAAAAATGCGCCAAAAAGAAAAAGCGTAAAGCTGAAAATCATAAGGGCAATGACCCATATTTGAACATGATATGTGTCTAAGTTTTTTCTTGTGAAAAGTTAGAAAGGTCGTCTGAGAAGCATTTCAGACGACCTTCTGTTTATTATTGAAGCAAACACAGGATAAGCAAATACTGCTTAGTTTTACTACAAAATAGCAGTTCTTTGCCAAACATAATTGGTATAAAATACCAAACTATTTTTATAGGTCGCAGGCAATCATTTCAGCGCATTTCAGAATGCGAAGCCTGCCTGTTAGATACGGCCTCATCATATAAATAAAGGAATGCAAAATGCCAGACTACCGCTCCAAAACCTCTACTCACGGCCGCAATATGGCGGGTGCACGCGCATTGTGGCGCGCCACCGGTGTGATGGAAACCGACTTCGGCAAGCCCATCATTGCCGTTGCCAACTCGTTCACCCAATTCGTCCCCGGCCATGTCCACCTGCACAACATGGGCCAACTGGTTGCCCGCGAAATTGAAAAAGCGGGCGCCATCGCCAAAGAATTCAACACCATCGCCATCGACGACGGTATCGCCATGGGACACAGCGGTATGTTGTACTCTCTGCCCAGCCGCGATTTGATTGCCGACTCCATCGAATACATGGTCAACGCCCACTGCGCCGACGCGCTGGTGTGCATTTCCAACTGCGACAAAATCACCCCCGGAATGCTGATTGCCGCCATGCGCCTGAACATCCCGACCATCTTCGTTTCCGGCGGCCCGATGGAAGCGGGCAAGGTTATCGGCGTGGCAAATATCCAGCCCGAACGCCGCTTGGACTTGATTGATGCCATGATTGAATCGGCGGACGACAATGTCAGCAACCAGCAAGTCGAAGAAGTCGAACAAAACGCCTGCCCGACCTGCGGCTCCTGCTCCGGCATGTTCACCGCCAACTCCATGAACTGCCTGACCGAAGCGCTTGGTTTATCCCTGCCTGGCAACGGCTCCTACCTTGCCACCCACGCCGGCCGCAAAGAATTGTTCCTCGAAGCAGGCCGCATGATTGTCGAAATCACCAAACGCTATTACGAGCAAGACGACGAAACCGTGTTGCCGCGCAGCATCGCCACCAAAAAAGCGTTTGAAAACGCCATGACCATGGACATCGCCATGGGCGGCTCCACCAACACCATCCTGCATTTACTCGCCGTCGCCAACGAAGCGGGCGTGGATTTCAAAATGGCCGACATCGACCGCTTAAGCCGCGTCGTCCCCTGCATCTGCAAAACCGCGCCCAACAACCACGACTACTACATGGAAGACGTGCATCGCGCGGGCGGCATCTTCGCCATCCTGAAAGAACTGGACAAAGCGGGCAAACTGCACACCGACGTGTACACCATCCACGCGCCGACGCTGAAAGACGCGATTGAACAATGGGACGTGACCAATCCTGAAAACACCCACGCCATCGAACGCTTCAAAGCCGCACCCGGCGGCGTGCGCACCACTCAAGCGTTCTCGCAGAACCGCATGTGGAAAACCCTCGACCTCGACCGCGAAAAAGGCTGTATCCGCAACGTCGAACACGCCTACTCGCAAGACGGCGGTTTGGCGGTCTTATTTGGCAACATCGCCGAGCGCGGCTGCGTGGTGAAAACCGCAGGCGTGGACGAGAGCATCCTCAAATTCACCGGCCGCGCCCGCGTGTTTGAAAGCCAAGAAGCCGCCGTCGAAGGCATTTTAGGCAACCAAATCGTCGCCGGCGACATCGTCATTATCCGCTACGAAGGTCCGAAAGGCGGCCCGGGTATGCAGGAAATGCTGTATCCGACTTCCTATCTGAAATCCAAAGGCTTGGGCAAAGCCTGCGCCTTGCTGACGGACGGACGCTTCTCAGGCGGCACATCAGGCTTGTCCATCGGCCACGCTTCGCCTGAAGCGGCGGAAGGCGGCGCCATCGGTTTGGTGCACGAAGGCGACACCATCGAAATCGACATCCCCAACCGCAGCATCAACCTGAAAGTGTCCGACGAAGAACTCGCAAAACGCCGCGCCGAAATGGAAGCGCGCGGCAGCAAAGCGTGGAAGCCGGAAAACCGCGACCGCTACGTTTCCGCCGCCTTGCGTGCCTACGGCGCCATGGCGACTTCCGCCGACAAAGGCGCGGTGCGCGACGTATCGCAAATCGAGCGCTGATTCGGTATATTACAGGCAGGAGGTCGTCTGAAAACCTCCTGCCTTTTTTCCGATTTGAATCAATCCTTATCGCGAAACAGTATCCATGACTTACCTTTCAACGATTTATTTTACTGCTTGTATCGGTCGAAAAAGTTTCAAGCGGTATCTGACGGAAAATTAGGCAAAAGGCTGCGCAAATTTGACACCCATCTGTCAGGTCGTTTGAAAACTATTTTCCAGACGACCTGACATTGAAAAAAGGACAAAACATGAATATCCGTATCGGACAAGGCTACGATGTCCACCAACTCGTCGAGGGTCGCAATTTGATTCTCGGCGGCGTAAATATTCCGTTTGAAAAAGGCCTGCTCGGTCATTCCGATGCCGACGCGCTTTTGCACGCGATTACCGACGCATTGCTCGGTGCGGCGGGCTTGGGCGACATCGGCAGCCATTTCCCTGATACCGCCGCCGAGTTTAAAGATGCCGACAGCCGCTTATTATTGCGCGAAGCATATAAGAGCGTGCAGGCTTTAGGCTGGCGCGTTGTGAACGTGGACACGACCATCATCGCGCAAAAGCCCAAGCTCGCGCCGCACATTCCCGCCATGCGCGCCAACATTGCCACCGATTTGGGCATTCAGACGACCTATGTGAACATTAAAGGCAAAACCAACGAAAAGCTCGGTTATCTGGGTCGCATGGAAGCCATCGAGGCGCAGGCGGCGGTGTTACTGGAAAAAGCGTAAGCAGGCAAGCACAAACGGCATGAAAATGTTAAGATAATCCTATTGACCCACATCCCATTAAGGAGAACTCATGGCTACTCAAGATGAATTGAAACGCATTGCCGCCGAGAAAGCGGTGGAATTCGTACCCGAAAACGAATACATCGGTATCGGTTCCGGCTCGACCGTCAATATGTTTATCGAAGCATTGGGCAAAAGCGGCAAAAAAATCAAAGGCGCGGTTTCGACTTCTAAAAAGTCCAGCGAATTGATGGCGCAATACGACATCCCCGAAGTATCGCTGAATGATGTGATGGGGCTGGCTGTCTATGTTGACGGCGCGGACGAAGTGAACCATATGCTGCAAATGATTAAAGGTGGCGGCGGTGCGCATCTGAACGAGAAAGTCGTCGCCAGTGCGTCTGACAAATTCATCTGTATCGCCGACGAGAGCAAATATGTATCGCGTTTGGGCAAATTTCCGCTGCCCGTAGAAGTATTGCCTGGTGCGCGTTCGCTGGTGTCGCGCAAACTTTTGGCAATGGGCGGACAACCTGAATTGCGCTTGGATTACACTACTTTCCACGGCAATCAAATCGTCGATGTCTATGACTTGAATATCGACCGTCCGCTGACTATGGAAGATGAAATCAACCGCATCACCGGCGTTCTCGAAAACGGCATCTTCGCGCGCAACGCCGCGGATTTGTTGATCCTGGGCACAGAGCAGGGCGTCAAAGTCATCAAACCCGGACAAAATTAAAGGTAATAAACAGCAAAGGTCGTCTGAAAACCAATTTCGGTTTTCAGACGACCTTGGATTCGGATTTCAAGTGCAACACTATGGTACTAGTGGTTGGAACAGATTCAAGAATAAAACACTTGGCGTTT
>NZ_CEXQBZ010000048.1:0-10443 GCF_982712965.1 Neisseria flava
GCGACGAAGCCGCAGACAGTACAGATAGTACGGCAAGGCGAGGCAACACCGTACTGGTTTAAAGTTAATCCACTATAGAATGTAAGTTTTGTTTGTAGAATGTTGTGTCTTTGCCTACAAAATCCTGCCATAAATTTAAAACTTCACCCGCCGGCGAAAAACGGTATGTTTAGGATTATTAAGTTCTGTAACTCACCCCGTTTTGAAATGAAGACAGCAGGGTGCAAGATTCCGATCTTAACCATTCCAATGGTCTTAAAATTTCTACCAAACACATGATTTTCACGCTTCTTAACAGACGTTTTCTTGATAAGGTCGTCTGAAAATTGCCCGACACCTTGATAAGCTTTACAATGCAAGTAATTAAAATACATCCCGCCCTATCTTCCCCTTCATGAGTTCCGTACCCTTCATCGAAATGAAAGACGTTGCCTTCGCGTATGGCGACCGTCCGATTCTGAACAATATCAATTTCAGCATTCCCCAAGGAAACTTCGCCGCCGTGATGGGCGGTTCGGGCAGCGGCAAAACCACGCTGATGCGGCTGATTACGGGTCAGATTCATCCGCAATCGGGTAAGGTTTTAATTGAGGGACGAGATTTGGCGGGCTTTTCGGCTGACGAATTGTATGAACACCGCCGCCGCATGGGCGTATTGTTCCAACACGGCGCGCTGTTTACCGATTTGTCGGTGTTCGACAATATCGCTTTTCCGATGCGCGAACTGACGCGCCTGCCGGAAGCGGTTATCCGCGATTTGGTTTTGTTGAAATTGAACGCGGTCGGTCTGCGCGGCGTGGAAAACCTGATGCCGTCCGAACTCTCCGGCGGGATGTCGCGCCGTGTCGCGCTTGCCCGCACGATTGCGCTCGACCCTGAAATCATGTTGTACGACGAGCCGTTTACCGGTCTCGATCCGATTTCCTTAGGCGTGATTGCCCACTTGATCAGCCGCGTCAACAAGGCTTTGCGCTCGACCAGTATTATGGTGACGCACGACATTGAAAAATCTTTGGAAATCGTCGATCAGGTGATTTTTTTGGCGCACGGCGAAATCATGTTCTCCGGCTCGCCGCAGGAAATGCGCGAACTGGATTCGCCTTGGGTGCGCCAGTTTGTCGGTGGGCTGGCAGACGGCCCTGTCGCATACCGCTATCCGGCGCAAACGTCGTTGCAGCAAGATTTGCTTGGGTAGTTTTCAGACGACCCGTCATCACACAATCCAAACCTTAAAGGCTCATTTATGAACGGCAAAGTTAAATGGTTTTCAGAAAGTAAAGGATATGGCTTTATTGTTTCTGATGACGGCACTGAATATTACTTTACGGTCAGACATATCAAAGGAGCAGAGCTTCCGGGAAACGGCGATGTTGTTTCCTTTGATGCCAAACCCGGCAAACGTGGTCCCGTAGCAGGCAATGTTGATATTTTGGAAAAAGCAGCAGAAAAACGAGAGGCTGAGAGACAGGCAAAACGGGAAGAAAACGATTCACGGGTAACTTGCAAATTCTGTAGTAAAAAAATGGTACCAAGAATAATCACCAGCTATGGCAGTGTAACTCATTCTGTTTGCCCATATTGCGGAAATCTCCATCAAAAGTTCACCAGTAGTAGTTGTTTCATTGCTACTGCAGTTTATGGCGACCCTTATGCTGAAGAAGTCATTGCTTTACGGCGTTTCCGTGACGAAACCCTATTAACAAACATTTTTGGTAAGATTTTCGTTCGGATATACTACAAAGTTTCCCCGCCAATTGCAGAAAAATTAAAACAAATGCCTAAAACTTCAGCTTTCATCCGTAAAATTTTGGATAAGTTGGCTGCATATTATGGCGGCTCTGCATAAAGCTACTTCCTTTCTGTATTGCTCTTCAGAAATACTTTTCAGACGACCCATCATCATCATCCTAAAAGGTCGTCTGAAACCCGTTAATCCGTAATGGAAACCTATGAATTTTATCCGTTCCGTCGGGGAGAAAACCCTCGGCTTTATTCAATCTCTCGGCAGTATTACGCTGTTTCTGCTGAACATTCTGGCGAAATCCGGTACGGCTTTCGTCCGTCCGCGCCTGAGCGTGCGCCAAGTGTATTTTGCCGGCGTGCTGTCGGTGTTGATTGTTGCCGTTTCAGGGCTCTTTGTCGGCATGGTTTTGGGTTTGCAGGGCTATACGCAGTTATCGAAATTCAAATCCGCCGATATTTTGGGCTATATGGTTGCGGCTTCGCTGTTGCGCGAACTGGGTCCCGTATTGGCGGCGATTCTGTTTGCCAGCAGCGCGGGCGGTGCGATGACCAGCGAAATCGGTTTGATGAAAACGACCGAACAGCTCGAAGCGATGAACGTGATGGCGGTCAACCCTGTCGCCCGCGTGGTTGCGCCGCGTTTTTGGGCGGGCGTGTTTTCCATGCCACTGTTGGCTTCGATTTTCAACGTCGCGGGCATTTACGGCGCGTATTTGGTCGGCGTAACCTGGCTGGGCTTGGACAGCGGCATTTTCTGGTCGCAAATGCAGAACAACATCACGATACATTACGATGTAATCAACGGTCTGATCAAATCCGCCGCGTTCGGCGTGGCGGTAACGCTGATTGCCGTGCATCAGGGCTTCCACTGCGTACCGACCTCGGAAGGCATTTTGCGCGCCAGCACGCGTACGGTGGTTTCGTCCGCCCTGACGATTTTGGCGATTGACTTTGTGTTGACCGCATTGATGTTTACGGAATGACAGGTCGTCTGAAAACGAAACAAAGCACATTGGATATTCAAGGAACTTTAATGAAAAAAAATGTATTGGAATTTTGGGTCGGACTGTTTGTCCTGCTCGGCGTGGCAGCGGTCGGTTTTCTCGCTTTCCGCGTGGCGGGCGGCGCGGCGTTCGGCAATTCCGGCAAGACTTATACCGTATATGCCGATTTCAGCGACATCGGCGGCTTGAAGGCCAACGCGCCGATCAAATCTGCGGGCGTATTGGTCGGACGCGTCGGCTCCATCGAGCTTGACCCAAAATCCTATCAAGCGAAAGTCCGCCTCGATTTGGACAGCAAATATCAGTTCAGCAGCGACGTTTCCGCGCAAATCCTGACCTCCGGCCTGTTGGGCGAACAATATATCGGACTGCAACAAGGCGGCGATACTGAACCCCTCGCTGCGGGCGATACCATTTCCGTTACCAGCTCCGCCATGGTTCTGGAAAACCTGATCGGTAAATTCATGACCAGCTTCGCCGAGAAAAACGCGGCAGGCGGCGACAATGCGGCAAAAGCCACCGAATAAACGTACACCATCATATTCATACTTTAGGACACTTAATCATGAAAAAAACCTCTTTCATCAGCGCACTAAGCATCGGCATCTTGAGCATCAGCATGGCGGTTGCCGCCCCTGCCGACGCAGTGAACCAAATCCGTCAAAACGCCACTCAAGTATTGAGCATCTTAAAAAACGGCGATGCCAACACCGCCCGCCAAAAAGCCGAAGCCTATGCGATTCCCTATTTCGATTTCCAACGCATGACCGCGCTGGCAGTCGGCAACCCTTGGCGCACCGCGTCTGACGCGCAAAAACAAGCATTAACCAAAGAATTTCAAACCCTGCTGATCCGCACCTACTCCGGTACCATGTTGAAATTCAAAAACGCCAACGTCAACGTCAAAGACAACCCCGTTGTCAATAAAGGCGGCAAAGAAATCATCGTCCGCGCCGAAGTTACCCCCCCAGGTCAAAAACCCGTCAACATGGACTTCACCACCTACCAAAGCGGCAACAAATACCGTGCCTACAACGTCGCCATCGAAGGCGCGAGCTTGGTAACCGTGTACCGCAACCAATTCGGCGAAACCATCAAAGCCAAAGGCGTAGACGGACTGATTGCCGAGCTGAAAGCCAAAAACGGCAGCAAATAATGCAAAAACAAGCCATGCCATCCGTTTTCAGACGACATGGCTTTCGCACACAACAACCTTCAGGTTTTATCATCCAAGATTAAGTTGACAAGACAGCCATGCAAACCGAACTTCGCGACGGCACGCTGCACATCAGCGGCGACATCACCGTCAAAACCTTGACCGCCGCCGCCTTTACCCGCTTCAGACAGCAATGTCGTCTGAAAGACACCCGTGCGGTCGATTTGAGCGGCGTCGGACGCGCCGATTCCGCCTGCGTGTCCCTGCTGCTTGACGCACTGCGCCGCCCGGACGGAAAAATCAGCCTGCAAGGCATACCCGAATCCGTGAGCACCCTGTCCGAGCTTTACGAAATCGAAGACTGGTTGAACCCATGAAAAAAACCACCGCTTCACTCCTACTCCTCATCGGCATGGCCTCAACCCCCGCATTTGCCGAAACCAATCCCGCCGACCCCTACGAAGGCTACAACCGCGCCGTCTTCAAATTCAACGACAAGGCCGACCAATACGTTCTCGCCCCCGTCGCACGCGGCTACCGCAAAATCACGCCCAAACCCGTCCGCACCGGCGTGATCAACTTCTTCAACAACCTGCGCGACGTCGTCAGCTTCGGCAGCAACGTTCTGCGCCTTGACGTCAAACGCGCCAGCGAAGACCTCGTCCGCGTCGGCATCAACACCACCTTCGGCCTTGGCGGTTTAATCGACGTAGCCGGTGCAGGCGGCGTACCCAGCAATAAAAACACCCTCGGCGACACCTTCGCCACATGGGGCTGGAAAAACAGCAACTACTTCGTTGTCCCCCTGTTCGGCCCATCTACCGTACGCGATACCATTGGCAACGCCGTTACCACCGTCTACCCAGTTAAAAACGCCGTCTTCCACACCAGAGCAGGACGCTGGGGCACAATCGGCCTGCAGGCCATCAACACCCGTGAAGAACTGCTCGACCTGACCGACAGCCTCGAAGGCGCAGCCATCGACAAATACAGCTACACACGCGACCTTTACATGAAAGTCCGCACCCAACAAACCGGCGGCACGCTCCCTCAAAGCGAAGACGACAACATCGACATCGACGACTTGGTGGACAGCGATGCGCCCGCGGCAACCGATTTTGCCGAACCGTTCCCGCAATCCGCTGCCGAATTTGAGCCGATTCCTGCCGAATAATCTCCATAAGGTCGTCTGAAAACCTTTCAGACGACCTCAATCTATTTTCCTGTAACGATGATGAACCATTCCCCACTGATCGCCATCAGCGTCGGCGAAGCATCCGGCGACCTGCTCGGCGCGCACCTTATCCGTGCCATCAAACAACGCCGCCCCGATGCGAAATTTATCGGCATTGGCGGTGAACGCATGAAGGCGGAAGGGTTTGAGAGCCTGTACGACCAGGAAAAACTGGCGGTGCGCGGCTTTGTCGAAGTGGTCAAACGCCTGCCCGAAATCCTGAAAATCCGCAAAGGGCTGGTGAACGACCTTATCCGCATCAAGCCTGATGTCTTTGTCGGCATCGACGCGCCCGATTTCAATCTGGGCGTGGCGGAAAAACTCAAAAAGGCGGGCATCCCCACCGTTCATTATGTCAGCCCGTCGGTGTGGGCGTGGCGGCGCGAACGGGTGAACAAAATCGTGCATCAGGTCAACCGCGTGCTGTGTTTGTTTCCGATGGAGCCGCAGCTTTACCTTGATGCGGGCGGCAAAGCCGAGTTTGTCGGTCATCCGATGGCGCAAACCATGCCGCTGGACGACGACCATGCCGCCGCGCGCGCCAAGTTGGGCGTGGCCGCCGAAACTGTCGTGTTCGCCTTGCTGCCGGGCAGCCGTGTCAGCGAAATCGACTATATGGCTCCTTTGTTTTTTCAGACGGCCTTATTGCTGCTCAAACGCTATCCGCAGGCGCAATTCCTGCTTCCCGCCGCCACCGCCGCCACCCGCAGGCGCATCGGTGAAATTCTGGCGCAGCCTGAATTTTCCGCCATTCCCGTTACCATCACCGACAAACAGTCCGATACCGTCTGCACCGCCGCCGATGTCGTGTTGGTAACCAGCGGCACCGCCACCCTCGAAGTCGCCTTGTGCAAACGGCCTATGGTCATCAGCTACAAAATTTCGCCGCTGACCTATTTTTATGTGAAACGCAAAGTCAAAGTGCCGCATGTCGGCCTGCCCAATATCCTGTTGGACAAAGCCGCCGTGCCGGAACTTTTGCAACACGATGCCGAGCCGGAAAAACTCGCCGCCGCCGTTGCCTATTGGTACGACCACCCCGAAGCCGCCGCCGCGCTGAAACAGGATTTTCGCGAACTGCATTTGCTGTTGAAGAAAGATACCGATGCATTGGCGGCTGAAGCCGTATTGTCCGAAGCAGGCTTTTAGCGAAACCCGCTGCACCCGTTTTCACTTCGTTGAAGCTACGCTTTCAGACGACCTCTGATACTTATTGTTTGATGAGCATGCCCGACCTGCGGACCGAGTCTGATGGTTTTGCAGTAAATTCAAATCAGAAAACCACGCGCGGGCGGGAATCCAGTCCTCAACTTGTCAGGACTATTAGAGATTGCCGTCATTTCAAACTTCTGGATTCCCGCCTGCGCGGGAATGACGGCGGGTGATGGGCACTCTGCATCAAAAATTAAGTGAATAGGCCATATGGCTTGTCGGACATGAATGCCCACCGAAATTGACAGGCCCTTTTTGTAGCGTGGGCTTTGCCCGCGAAAACCGTTTCACAGCATAAAACAGGGTAGGGCGGCGGGCTTGGGTTCACTGCAAAACTGTCGCTGCTCCCGTACAGATAAAAATAATGGTAGTAAACCCGACATTATTTTTATTTGAACCCGCTATATCATTTAAAAGGCCGTCTGAAAAAGTTTTTCAGACGACCTCTCCCGTTAACCGAACCGTATCATTGAAACCTATGACCCTCATCCTTACCGCAGGCGTAGACGAAGCAGGGCGCGGGCCGCTGGTCGGCAGCGTGTTTGCCGCCGCCGTCATCCTGCCCGAGCGTTACGACCTGCTCGACCTGACCGACTCTAAAAAACTCAGCGAGAAAAAGCGCGATACTTTGGCGGTGTTGATCAAAGAACAAGCCGTTGCGTGGAGCGTCGCCTCCGCGTCGCCCGAAGAAATCGCTGAACTCAACATCCTGCACGCCACCATGCTGGCGATGACCCGCGCCGTCCAAGGTTTGGCGGTCGTGCCGGATAAGGTATTGATAGACGGCAACCGCATTCCGAAAGATTTGGGCATTCCCGCCGAAGCCATCGTCAAAGGCGACAGCAAAATCATCGAAATTTCCGCCGCTTCCGTCCTTGCCAAAACCGCGCGCGATGCCGAAATGTATGCGCTTGCCGAACGTTATCCGCAATACGGTTTCGACAAACACAAAGGTTACGGCACAGCGCAACACCTCGCCGCCCTGCAAAAATACGGCGTGCTGCCCGAACACCGCCGCGATTTCGCACCCGTGAAGGCGTTGCTGGCGCAGGGCAGGTTGTTTGAGTGAGGCAGAATGGATTAAAGGTCGTCTGAAACGTTTCAGACGACCTTTTCTTTACATCCCGTTACAAAGCCGTGTATGCTTCGCGTTTAGACGGATGTGAAACAAATATCAACGGCCAAACAGATTTTGATGTTTGTGTGTTGCTTTATTTCACTGTTCTCCTTATCAATAATCTTATCAACCGTACCGCACATACTATTTATGAACACTATTGCACGAATCAGCCACTTTGTCGGCAAAACCTTCTCATTTTGGGCGGCATTGTGCGCCGCCGTTGCTTTCTTCGATCCCGAATTGTTCAAGTGGGTACTGCCCTACATCACTTGGCTTTTGGGCATCATTATGTTCGGCATGGGGCTGACGCTGACGCCGTCAGATTTTAAAATTGTCGCCAGTCATCCAAAAGCCGTCCTTATCGGCGTGGCAGCGCAGTTTATCATTATGCCGCTGACTGCCTATTTTTTGGTCAAGTTGTTAAATTTGCCTGCTGAAGTTGCCGTGGGCGTGATTTTGGTCGGCTGCTGTCCGGGTGGTACGGCCTCCAATGTGATGACTTTTTTGGCGCGCGGCAACGTTGCCTTGTCCGTCGCAGTTACATCGGCTTCCACCTTGCTGGCTCCGCTGTTGACACCTGCTATTTTCCTGCTTTTGGCAGGTAAAATGCTCGACATCAATGCGCAGGCGATGTTTGTTTCCATTGTTCAAATGGTGTTGTTGCCCATCGCGCTCGGCGTGATTGCACATACTGTGTTCCGCAAACAGACCGAACGCGCTACCGCTGCCTTGCCTTTGGTTTCGGTGGTTGCCATTGTGTTGATTATCGGTGCGGTCGTCGGCGCGAGCAAAGGCAAAATTATTGAGAGCGGGCTGTTGATTTTCGGTGTCGTGGTGTTGCACAACGCCGTCGGCTACCTGCTTGGCTTTTTCGCGGCTAAAATCTGCAAGCTGCCGTACGATGCGCAAAAAACGCTCGCTATCGAAGTCGGTATGCAGAATTCCGGTTTGGGTGCGGCATTGGCGGCCGCGCATTTTGCCGCAGCCCCTGTCGTCGCCGTACCCAGCGCGCTGTTCAGCGTGTGGCACAACATTTCCGGCTCGCTGCTCGCATCTTATTGGTCGGCGAAAGCAGATAAAGAATCGAAAGCGGAATTGTCCGATTAAAAGAGTTCGGCAAAGGACAAAAGGTCGTCTGAAAACTTTTTCAGACGACCTTTTATAGTCGATTAACTTTAAACCAGTACGGTGTTGCCTTGCCGTACTATCTGTACCGTCTGCGGCTTCATCGCCTTGTCCTGATTTAAATTTAATCCACTATATTATTGTCGGGCGGAAATCAATGCCGGCTTATCTTCAACGTTCGCACTGCCATTGCTCCAATATTGCCCTGAGTTCCTGCGGGTTGCCATATCCGTTGTCTGCTGCTGCCTGAAGGTAATCGTAGGCGGCGGGAACATTCGTGGCGGTACCTTGTCCGTGGTAGAGGAGGAATGCCGAATAATATTGCGCTTCAGGATGGTTTTGTTCCGCCGCTATGCCAAACCAGTACGCCGCCGAACCGGCATCGGCAGGAATACCCAGACCGTAATAATAGATTTTGCCTAACCCGGCTGCTGCATCGGCATGATTGCAGACGGCGGCTTCCAGATAAAGCCGTCGCGCGCGGGCGTAGTCTTTTTTTTGTCCAATGCCGTCAAGGCAGGCTGCGGCGGAGCGGCAAAGCTGCTCAGTTTCCTGACGCTGCAAGGCTTCGGATTTGAGTTTTTCGTAATGTTCGGGTTGGTGTAGGGCGGCCTCGCTGAGCAGCTTCTGTACGGCAGCCATGCTGCCCAATGCGGCGGCGTGGCGGTAGTATTGTTGCGCGACGGATAAGTCGGGGCGTATGCCCAGTCCGTAGCGGCAGAGATCGCCCATCAGGCATAGGGCGTCCGGAAACTGCCTGTCTGCAGCGGTTCTGGCGTATTTGAACGCCTGTAACGGGTCGCGGTCGGTCAGCTTGCCGGTCAGATATTGCCGTGCCAAGGCGGTTTGCGCCGCCGCGCTGCCCTGAACGGCGGCAAGGCTGTACCAAGACAGGGCGTCTTGGTTTCCTTTTGCCGCCAATAAATCTGCCATGAGGATTTGTGCTTCGACCCAGCCGTGTTCGGCGGCATATTCCAAATAGACTTCTGCCTGCGCGGAGTCGGCAGAAACGCCGCAGCCGTAAAGGAAGGATTTCCCTAATTGCAGGCATGCCTGCGCCCAGCCCTGGGAGGCTGCCTGGTTGTACCAATTTAACGCCTTTTCCCAATTATCCGCCAGGACATACTGCCGCGCGATGAGGTATTGCGCTTCGGGGGATTGCGGGGCGGCGCATTGTGCCCAATAGAGAAATTGCAAGTCGTTGCGTTCTGCGTAATAACGCATCAGCGCGGTTTGCGCCGCTAAGAACCCGCGTTCGCCGAAATCTGCGTAAGCATCCAGCAGTTTGTCGGCAGACAGTCCGAAACGGTCGCTCCAATGCAGCAACCTGTATGCCGTATCCGGAAACCCTACGGATGCGATGTATTCTACGCCTGATAATGCCCTGCGGTTTTCCTTGCCGCCAAGCAACATGCCGCACATACGGTATACCGCTTCTTCGTTCCCGTCTTCCATGATTTGCCGCAAAGGCAAAAAGTCCCGAAGATTGCCCTCGAAAGGGGGTTCTGTCGGGACGATATCTTGCAGCGATAATCGTTTGGGAATGATGGTCATGGCATCGGAATAGGCATTTTGAGTAGTGTATTATACTGTTTTCTGTAATTGTGTGTCAGCGTTTGTTCAGAATCTTGAAATTTGGAACCGGTATTTTTGTCGGTTTGCCGCATTGATACGGTAGCATTTGGCAGGAGATGCATAGATTTCGGGAGGGTGTATGACTGACGTAAGCGCGCTACACAGACTTTCAAAATATAAAAAGGTCGTCTGAAAGAATTGAACTGCACCCCAAAAGTTGGACACATCCCCTCCAACTCACAAGGTGCAGTTTTTTTATGAGCAAATATACATT
>NZ_CEXQBZ010000049.1:0-10348 GCF_982712965.1 Neisseria flava
GCGACGAAGCCGCAGACAGTACAAATAGTACGGCAAGGCGAGGCAACGCCGTACTGGTTTAAATTTAATCCACTATAAATCAAAGTTCCGACACAAGACAACTCAACTTCATATTCCTATCCCTACTTTTTCATCCGCATTCAGCAAAAAAGGTCGTCTGAAATTTTTCAGACGACCTTTCATCAATCAAATTTAACTCAGCGATTATTCAGGCGCTTTTTCTTCGCGCGCAGGAGCTTCGGTCAATGCCTTGATAGACAGACGCACACGACCACGGTCGTCCACTTCCAATGCTTTCACATTCACAACCTGACCGACTTGCAGATAGTCGCTGACGTTGCGTACGCGCTCATGGGCGATTTGGCTGATGTGTACCAAACCGTCTTTGCCCGGCATCACGCTGACGATGGCGCCGACGTTGTTGTCGAGGATTTTAACCACAGTACCTTCGTACACTTTACCCACTTCCACTTCGGCAGTGATTTCTTCGATGCGTTTTTTCGCGGCGTCGCCGGCTTCTTGAGTGGTTGCGGCAATAGTGATGGTGCCGTCTTCCGCAATATTGATTTCAGTACCGGTTTCAGCGGTAATCGCGCGGATGGTTTCGCCGCCTTTACCAATGACTTCGCGGATTTTGTCTTGGTTGATTTTCATGGTGAACAGACGCGGAGCGTGGGCGGACAACTCTTGCGGACCTGCCACGGCGGCTTTCATCTGTTCCAAGATGTGCAAACGAGCATCTTTGGCTTGTGCCAGAGCAATCTGCATGATTTCTTTGGTAATACCTTGGATTTTGATGTCCATTTGCAGCGCTGTTACGCCTTCGGTCGTACCGGCAACTTTGAAGTCCATGTCGCCCAAGTGGTCCTCATCACCCAAGATGTCGGTCAATACGGCAAATTTGTTGTTGTCCAAAATCAGACCCATCGCAATACCGGCAACGTGTGCTTTCAAAGGCACACCGGCAGACAGCAGGCTCAAGCAGCCGCCGCAGACGGAAGCCATAGAAGACGAACCGTTGGACTCGGTAATTTCGGAAACGACACGCATGGTGTAGCTGAATTCTTCAGGAGACGGCAATACGGCAACCAGTGCGCGTTTTGCCAAGCGGCCATGTCCGATTTCACGACGTTTCGGTGCGCCGACGCGACCGACTTCGCCGGTAGAATATGGCGGGAAGTTGTAATGCAGCATGAAGCGGTCGGTGTATTCACCGGAAAGCGCGTCAATAATTTGCTCGTCGCGAGAAGTACCCAAAGTCGCTACGGCAAGGGCTTGGGTTTCGCCACGGGTAAACAGGGCGGAGCCGTGTGTACGCGGCAATACGCCGGTTTGGATATTCAGCGGACGGACGGTGCGGGTATCGCGACCGTCGATACGCGGTTGACCATCCAAAATTTGGGTGCGGACAACGTCGGCTTCCAAATGTTTGAAAATACCTTTGATTTCGTTGGCAGCCAGAGTATCGGTTTCTTCGGTAATCAGCGCATCTTTTACTGCATTCCAAGCTTCGTCCAATTTGGCAGAACGCGCTTGTTTTTGACGGATTTTGAACGCTTCTTTAATGGCTTCGCCCGCAATTTCGCGTACTTTGGCAACCAATTCTTCATTGGTTTCAGGCGCTTTCCAATCCCATACTTCAGGGTTTACTTCATCGGCGAACTCGTTGATGGCGTTAATCGCCACCTGCATTTGGTCGTGACCGTAAACGACGGCACCGAGCATCACGTCTTCAGGCAGGATTTTGGCTTCGGATTCCACCATCAAAACGGCTTTGGATGTACCTGCAACCACCAAGTCCAGCTTGGATTTAGCCAGTTCGGCTTTGGTCGGGTTCAATACGTACACGCCATTTACATAACCTACTCGCGCAGCACCAATCGGACCAGCAAACGGTACGCCGCTCAACACCAGCGCAGTGGACGCGCCGAGCATGGCAGGAATGTCGGAATCGATTTCAGGATCAACGGAAACCACCATCGCAACGATTTGGATGTCGTGGTAGAAACCTTCAGGGAACAGCGGGCGGATAGGACGGTCGATCAGACGGCTGGTCAGGATTTCTTTTTCGCTTTGTTTGCCTTCGCGCTTAAAGAAACCGCCGGGGATTTTACCTGCGGCGTAAGTGCGCTCGAGGTAATCAACAGTCAGAGGGAAGAAGTCTTGACCTTCTTTGACTTCTTTATTGGTGGTCACAGCAACCAAAACAACGGTATCGCCCATCGATACTTTAACAGCCGCTGCGGCTTGGCGCGCGATTTCGCCGGTTTCCAAAGTAACGGCGTGATTGCCGTATTGGAAGGTTTTAACGTGTTTATCGAACATTTCGTTCCTTTCAGAATGCCGCACGCTAAAACACTAATAATGCACACTAAAAGTGAGAATGTGCATAGTTAGGGTTTCAGGTGTGCGGCGGTTGGTAAAAACTATATTTTCAGACGACCTCAAATGGTCAATCCAAACGCACATTATAGTAGCAAATGTAAGTAAATCCAAGCATTCATGACAGCAAAGGTCGTCTGAAACATACTTCTGTATTTCAGACGACCTTTTATCAAATTTATGATTCTTCGGTTAAAAGATTTAATGCTTCCCGATATTTATCAACTGTTTTCTGAATAACATCACTAGGGACTTCCGGTGCCGGAGCTTTTTTGTTCCAACCGCTTTGCTCCAGCCAATCTCGAACAAATTGTTTGTCAAAAGATGGCGGATTGGTGCCGACTTGATATTGATCCGCCGGCCAAAAGCGGCTGGAATCGGGTGTCAGTACTTCATCCATCAGGGTTAACGTACCGTTTTCATCCAGCCCGAATTCAAATTTGGTATCGCATATGATGATACCGCGTGATTTTGCATATTCTGCGGCTTTCGTATAAAGCTGAATGGCTTTAGCGCGTACTTCAGCCGCCAGCTCTTTACCGATAATGCGTTCACATTCTTCAAAACTGATATTTTCATCATGATCGCCGACGGCAGCCTTGGTGGACGGAGTAAAAATCACTTCCGGAAGCTGCTGCGCTTCTTTCATCCCTTCGGGAAGTTTGATACCGCAGACAGAACCGTTTTTTTGATAATCTTTCCACCCGCTGCCCGCCAAATAACCGCGCACAATCGCCTCTACTTTGACAGGAGTCAGTTTCTTGGCGACAACCGCACGTTTCTCAATGGCTTTGGCTTCATGTTCAGGCAACACGTCATAAACCGTATCGCCGGTAAAATGATTGGGCATGATATGCGCCAGTTTTTGAAACCAGAAATTGGAAATCTGCGTCAGAATTTCTCCTTTCCCCGGAATCGGATTGTCTAAAATCACATCAAATGCAGACAATCGGTCTGACGCAACCATCAACATGCGTTTACTGTCGATTTCGTATAAATCGCGCACTTTTCCAGAGTAGATTTTTTTCAAGCTGATTTCGGACATTTCGGGTCTCTCTTTCGCTGACTTGGTTTAAACAGGATTCCGTTATTTTATCCGAATTTGGATTTTGCGGTCAGATTGTTTACAAAATAGGTCGTCTGAAAACGTTTTGCACGGGTGCAGACGCTTTCAGACGACCTCATCAATCCTAAGTCTAACTACTAATCAGAGATTAGATGCTAGGAACTTGGGTTTGTTGTTGGATGCTGTTTACAGCTGACAGAGAGTAGTAATCACCATGACCGGTTACTTCGTAAGTGCTGCCATCGGCAAACTTGAAGTTTTCGATTTTATGGTTGTTACCGGAGAACCAGTCGTCAATTGTAACAGAGTCGCTATTGCCAACAGATACGGTCAGGTTGTTGCCTGATTTGCTCAACAATACGTCGGAAGCAGAAATACCTTTGCCGAATTGCAGGGTATCGTTACCGCTTTCGTCTTGGATGGTATCGCGGCCGTAACCTTTATCGAAGAAGTAGGTATCGTTGCCTGTACCGCCAATCAGGACATCGTTGCCAATGCCGCCGTCGAGGTAGTCGTTACCGTCTTTACCAACCAGACAGTCATCGCCTGCCAAGCCGTACAAGTGGTTGTCGCCGGAGTTACCGTTGATGTCGTTATTCAGAGCGTTACCGGTACCGTTGAGGTTGCCGGAACCTTGCAAGAACAGGTGTTCAACGTTGTCGGTCAGAGTGTAGTCGATTACGCTGCGAACAGTATCGATACCGCCGTTCAGATTACCGTATTCGATAACTTCGTCGCCTTTGTGGTCAACAAAGTAAACGTCATTACCGTCGCCACCACGCATGATGTCAGCGTCAGCACCACCGTTCAGATAGTCGTTACCGTCACCACCTTGCAGGTAGTCTTTACCGGCTTGACCATACAGGGAGTCGCCGTTGTTACCGCCTTGCAGAGTGTCATTGCCGTCACCGCCGTAAATCACGTCAGCACCGTCACCGCCGTAAATTACGTCTTCGCCGCCGGTACCGTAGATAGTATCTTTCTTATCGGTACCCACAGTTTTGGTTGCACCCTTTTTATCTTTAGTTGAACCGTCAACATGGATAATGTTGCCTGGGTTTTTATCAACACTACCATAAGTGTTGTTTTGATTATGGTCATCAACGCAATCTTTGCAGTCTTTATCGTTAGGTTTAGGCTGCGGTTTTGGTTGCGGCTTAGGTTGCGGTTGCGGTTGCGGCTGAGGTTTAGGTTGTGGTTGTGGTTGAGGTTGTGGTTTTTGAGGTTCAACTGGTGGGAAGTTTGGTTCCAAAGGCTTCTGAGGAGCTGGTTTTGGAGCTGGTTTTGGATAATAAGGTTTACCCGGATTGCAATCAAACTTGATTACAACGCATTTGTAAGCTACTTTTGGAGGTGGGCAGTACGCACCATGACCGATTTTGCCATGATGTACTTTGATACCGTGAGAAGAGCCGTAGTTATGAAAACTACCTTTGTAACCGAAACCACCATGGCTAGGAGGGCAGTAAGGATTGTAGGATTTAACCGGAGGGCAGTATGAGTTGAAGTGGGCTTTAGAAGAATAGCCGCCATAATGATAAGTCATGATAAATCACTCCCAGAATATATGTAATTAAGAAGCATAGGCTTTTTGACAAAATGAAAACTGATCAAACTGCCTACACTGTTATTCTAGTGATATTTCATGATTAACTGTTTTTCAATTCGCTAACGGTTGAAATTTCAGACGAATGGAAACCTTTTTTAAAACAATCAAATCCAAATTGACAATTTATCCTGATGATAATTCCTTTTTAAAAAACAAGATATTGATTATTTTTTGAAATAATATTATTTATTTCAACGTACTATTTATTTCACTTTCCACAACAGGGATCCCTTTTTTCCCCTTCAAACAAAATTTTTCATAATTCATCTTATCTTACCACCAAATATTAGCGAGATATTGCAACGCTCTCATCTCCCCTCGTTCAAATTTTCCGATAAACACAAGTTCAAAACGGTAAAGGCGTAAAATGCTGTTAAGAGCTGATGTTTGCTCTATAATGATGGGCATCTTGCTGAAACAATATTCATTAAGGAGATATATCATGAGGACTTTGCTGACAGGCTCTAAAGGACAACTCGCACACTGCTTCCGCGACCGACTTCCTGATAATTGGGAGCTGATTGCCACTGACTCCTCTTCCTTAGATATTACGGATGCCGATGCCGTTCTCAATATGGTCCAAAGCTTTCAACCCGATGCGATTGTCAATACCGCCGCCTATACCGCTGTTGATCGTGCAGAGACAAACGTCCCTGCCGCATTTGCCGTCAACGCTGCAGCTGTTCACAATCTTGCCGACGCAGCACGTTCGGTTCATGCCCGATTTATCCACATATCGACTGATTACGTTTTCGACGGGACAAGCAAAACACCCTACCGTGAACATGACTACACCAATCCACAAAGCGTATACGGCCGCACCAAAGCTGCCGGTGAACTACTCGCGCTTGCCGCTAATCCTGAAAGCACCATTATCCGTACCTCTTGGCTATTTAGCGAATACGGCAACAATTTTGTTAAAACCATGCTGCGTTTGACAAAAGAACGAGACAGTCTTTCCGTTGTCAACGATCAAATCGGATGCCCGACCTATGCGGGGGATTTGGCGCAAGCCATCATTACACTTTTGCAACACCCATCACCTTCCAGAGGAATCTACCACTTCGGCGGCAACAAATCGGTTACTTGGTATGAATTCAGCCAAGCTATCTTTCAAACGGCACTAAAACATGACAATAATTTCAAAATGCCGAAATTAACACCCATCACCACCGACCAATATCCTCTTCCTGCACCACGTCCCGAGTACAGCATTATGGATTGTCACAAAATCGAAAACGATTACGGCATCAAACCCTCTGACTGGCAAAAAGCTTTAAACGACATCATCGGTAAATTGGACTAATCCTCACTAAAAAGCCCCTGATAACAGGGGCTTTTATATGAACGTCAAACCTTACGAAACAAGTATTTAACTTTACACAATTCATCTTTTAATCTAAATAAAAAACAGCTATCATCCTAACCTAACATCTCACAATATATTGAATAATCGATAAAAGACCAATAAACAATCAAAGACAGGATTATTAAACGGTAAATGCACGATTTGATTTATCTTCCGTTTCAGAATAATCCTTTAAATCACAGAAAGGAAAAATAATGCCACATCGCAGACGACTGGCTATTTACCAAGCCGCAAAACGCGCCTCCTTCACCGGAAAACCGGTTGCTCCGACTACACCCGTAGCCGGTTAAACAAAACAGAGGGGATGATGCTTACCCCTCATGATATTTCAAAGGTTGTCTGAAATAAAAATCAGGCAGCCTTTTATTCATATAGCGGTAGCGTAAGAACAAAATCCTGAAATTCTTTGAAAATTTTTCAGACGAGCTGTTTTCAATTTATCGAAACCAACTTATCAAAACAGAAATACTTTCAGCCGTTATACCCCATCACATTTTGTTTCCAAAAAGGTTTTCAATTTTTCCCCATCCAAAAACCAATGGCAAATTTCTGTTTCGCCATCAAGCAAAACAGGGACAAGTTCATTATATTTTTCCTCCAAGACAGGATCTTCATCAACATCAATAATTTCCAGCTCAAAGCCAAATCTTTCTTGATACGGTTTAAGCTGTTCGCGCATTTTGTGGCAGAGACTGCAATATTCGCGAAACATCAACGTCAGTTTCATAATAGACTCTTTACTGTAAACAGAAATCGAGATTATAAGGTATAGTCGATTAACTTCAAAACGGCGGTGCGGCATATACCGTTTTATTTTAGAGTAGATATAAAAAGGTCGTCTGAAACCAAAGATTTTGGTTTCAGACGACCTTTTTGAATTCTAGATGAAATTAAGACTGAACATTAATGCCGGCGGTAATGGTAGTTTGGGCATTGTTGATATTCAGAAACGAAGCAGCCAATTCGCTGCAACACCCACAGCAAGTAGCTACTCCTAATTGAGCCTGTAAATCGCTCATCGTACTTGCGCCGGCGGCGATGGTTTCTTTGATTTCGTGGTCGGTAATGGCGTTGCAGATGCAGACAAACATAATGTGCTCCGTGTTTTCTTTCGCTCGGTATTGATAGTGTGTTTTATTCTTAAACATGAATATAAATAAAAACTGTTTGCATTGCAAGGTTTAACTCTTGGTTTATCTTGGTAATTTTCTATTGAAATCCATATTTCGATTGATATTTTCCAAAATATAGTGGATTAAATTTAAATCAGGACAAGGCGACGAAGCCGCAGACAGTACAAATAGTACGGCAAGGCGAGGCAACGCTGTACTGGTTTAAAGTTAATCCACTATAACTTATTTTGAATGTTTAATGCCATACAGCAAAAAAGTCGTCTGAAAACGAGATTTCCGTTTTCAGACAACCTTTTTTTAATCGGCTCGTTTAGTTTCGCGAATGGTGTTCGTCAACAATGTTTTTCAGGCGGATGTTGGCGACGTGGGTGTAGATTTGGGTGGTATTGATGTTGGCGTGTCCGAGCATGAGCTGTACGGCACGCAAATCGACGCCGTGATTGACGAGGTGGGTGGCGAAGGCGTGGCGCAGGCCGTGCGGGCTGAGCGAGGTGATGCCGGCGGTTTCGGCGTAGTTTTTGACAATCATCCACGCAAGTTGGCGGGAGATGCCGCTGCGTTTTTGGCTGACGAAGACTTCGTCGCAGATTTTGTTTTTGAGCAGCAGCGGGCGCGATTCGGCGCAATAGCGTTCGACCCAGTAAACGGCTTCTTCACCCATAGGCACGATGCGCAGTTTGTCGCCTTTGCCTATGGTGCGGATGCAGCCGCGGTTGAGGTCGAGATCACCCAGTTGGAGCTTGACGGCTTCGGTTACGCGTAAACCTGTGGCGTACATGACTTCGAGCAGGGCTTTGTCGCGCAGGCCGTGCGGCGTGTCGGTATCGGGCGCGGCAAGCAGGTTTTCGATTTGCGCTTCGGTAATCAGGGTCGGCAGTTTTTGCGTCTGTTTCGGCGCTTTGAGGAAACGGGTCGGGTTATCCGTCCGACGCTCGGTTTCTTCCAACCAGGCGTATAGGCGTTTGCAAGCGGACAAGGCACGCGCCTGCGAGCTGTGTTTTTCGTCTGCCGCATAGACGGCGTCCGCCAAATCGGCGGCTTCGGCATCCAACCAGGTATGCCCGCCCGCTTCCAAGCGCGCGGCGATTTTTTCCAAATCGCGACGGTAGCCTTGCAAGGTGTTGTGGCTGAGACGGTCTTGCAGCCACAAGGATTCGAGCAGTTTGTCTATGAGTTCGTCGGTCATGGAGTTTTACGGGCAGCCAGAAAATTGATGTATAGCGGATTGAAGTGAATCAAGACAAAACGATCCGACAATGATTTGAATCTAACACAAAAGGTCGTCTGAAAATGAAAACCTGCTGGACAGAACCCGCCATGTTCGTTTTCAGACGACCTTTTGCTGCATTATCGGTTTATCGGGACAGCGTTTCCAAAACTTCCTGCGCGTGTCCGGCGACTTTGACTTTGCGCCATTCGTGGATGATTTCGCCGTTTGCGTCCAATACGAAGGTGCTGCGCTCAATGCCTAAAGATTCTTTGCCGTACAGTTTTTTC
Organism: Neisseria flava; assembly: GCF_982712965.1. Lineage (NCBI taxonomy): Bacteria > Pseudomonadati > Pseudomonadota > Betaproteobacteria > Neisseriales > Neisseriaceae > Neisseria > Neisseria flava. The sequence goes on from NZ_CEXQBZ010000049.1 coordinate 9,057, forward strand.
AGCTTGATTACGTCAAACATTTTGCACACGGTTTCGTCTTTGTCGCTCAACAATTCAAAATTGAAGCCTTGCTTGGCGCAGAAATTCTGATGCGATTTCACGCCGTCGCGCGAGATGCCGACGACGGTATAGCCGAGTTCTTTGAATTGCGGCAAACGGGCGTTGAAATCCAAGCCTTCGGTGGTGCAGCCGGGCGTGCTGTCTTTGGGGTAGAAATAGACAATCAGCGGCAAATGTTTGGCGGAATCGAAGTCGTTGCCGCTGCTTGAGGGCAAAGTGAATCGGTATTGGGTCATGATGTCTCCTTTCAGACGACCTGTGGCAAAAACTTTAAAGCAAAGAAATGAATGAATCCAAAACATAGCTGCTTCAGCGTTTCACCATAATTTTACACACTGCGTCAGCGTTCGCTTAAATTCAGATAATTGCGCGTTCCCTGCAAATCGTTCAGCGCATTGAGCAACAGTTGGAAATGTTCGTCATTGCCTTGCAAATCCAACTCGTCGGCATTGACGGTCAGCAGCGGGGAATTTTGATAAAGGTGGAAAAACTGGCTGTATCCCTCGTGTATCCGCCCCAAATAGCCTTCGGGGAAAAGATTGATGATGCCGTCGCCACGTTTTTGCAGGCGTTTGCGGTTGCCGTCCACGGCGGTTTGCAGGTAAATCACCAAATCGGGGGCAGGATACTGCGGCAGGATTTTTTGCTTTAAATCAGCGAAGAGCTGCTGCTCGTCTTCATTCAACACGACCGGCGTGAAAATCCGGTCTTTTTCCAACAGGAAATCGGCGACAACCATGCCGCCTTGTGCATATTCGTTTTTGATGATGTCCACGCTTTCGGCGCGGCGCATCAGGAAAAAAAGCTCGGTTGCCAAGCCGTGATGGGAGGCGTTGGCGTAAAACTTCATGAGGAAGGGGTTGTGTTCGGGGTTTTCCGCCAGCGACATCGCGCTGAAATGTTCTGCAAGGCGGCGGCTCAAGGCGTTTTTCCCGCTGCCGATGGAGCCTTCGACGACAATATAACGGTAGTTCATGGTTTGATTAATAATATTGTTTTGATATTTTGGAAAGAGGCATTTTATCAGACCGACGGAATTTGCCCAAACCTGCCGCCGTCCTTCTTGCAAGGTCGTCTGAAAAAGGAAACTTCCAAGCCATTTCCCTTTTCAGACGACGGCGGATTCGCATTTGAAGTGCAACTTTCCCTAACAGGAAAAGGCCAGTATGCGGTAGCATACGGCCTTTCCTGCAAGAAAGATTGCCATGAGCTACACGCAACTGACCCAAGAC
>NZ_CEXQBZ010000050.1:0-9868 GCF_982712965.1 Neisseria flava
AAGTTCGTCTGAAACATCTTTTCAGACGACCTTTTTATATGAGGATACCTTTGCAATAACATGAGTTATTAAAATTTTATGCCCAATACCATTTTTATAGTGGATTAAATTTAAATCAGGACAAGGCGACGAAGCCGCAGACATTACAGATATTAAGGCAAGGCGAGGTAACGCCGTACTGGTTTAAATTTAATCCACTATAAAATGAAGAACCTCCCTGATTTCTTCCACTTTTTTCTCAATATCAGTTTAGCCAATTGAAAATTTTTTTGGCGCATTTTTATGCGTCAAATTTCGTTAACGTACCATTTTTGCAAAGGTCTCAGATTGAAAACTTTGAGAATATATTGAAAAAGCCGGCAAACATTATGTTTGTCGGCTTTTTAGTCAGTACAGTATTAAGAATGCTGACGGTTAGGTTTAGAACTTATAACTGATGGTAAACAGCAAAGTCCTGCCACGCGCATAGTTATTCAGAACGGAGCGTGTCGTGCCGCCATATTTGCCATTGCATAAACCGTTGGCATCACATTCGACTTCTTCGTCATCTAAACCTCCTTTTCTTTCAAATACGCTGAAATAGCGCTGAGTTGCGGCATCGTTTGCGGCATCCAAAGGATCGATATAGCGCTTATTGAAGGCATTTTGAATGTCGAAACGAAGGATAAGGTTTTTCTTCGGTTCGTAATTGGCATAGAAATCAAAAATCAGCGGCTGTCTGTTGATGCTTTCTGTTTTTTTGATCGCCCTTCTGCCCATTTGGTGTGAAGAGTAGGTGTTGGCACCGGTTGTACCGTCAACAAATTCTTCCTCAGTCGTTGCCCGTGTACTTTTGCCGTAATAGCGCATAATGCCGCCGATGGTCAATTTGTTGCCCAACCAGCGGGAACCCAATTCAAACCGCCCGTAATCTCGGGGCAAGCGGGAAATTTTGCTTAAGCCGTAACCTTGTTTGATTTGGTCTTCTTTAGAAGAATTACGGGGCGATTCGCTGGCATCGCTATAATTGGTCGGCTGGTTGGTTTTTTGATATGCGTAAGACAGGGTTGAAAAAAAGCGGCCGAAATCATAGTTCATTTCCACTTCCAAACCATTTTTATGGACAGGTTTGGCATAGTTTCGATGCTGGATAGAGTATTGCAGGCCGGTACTGGTTACCCAGCTGGGTGCTTTATCCAAATCCCACCATTTGCCATAAACATTGTGAATATAGTTGTTTATCCTGCTGCGATAGGCGACCAGTTTGAAACCCAATACATCATCCGGCTTGAAAATCCCTTTTTTGAAAGTATTGAAGCCTATTTGGTAAGTATTGGCCTGTTCCGGCTTAAGGGCGGTATTGACGCCCGAGTCTCCGATTTGTGAAAAATACATTTCTTGAATATTCGGCATTCTATGCGTACGCGAATAGCTGATAAACGGCATAAAGTAGTCGTTGACATTGATGTTTAATGCCACTGAATGGTTTACCGCATGCTTTTTACCGGATTTGGTATAAACCGGTTCGTAAAGGTCGCAGCTTGGCGTGCAATGCTGTTTATAAATTTCAGAATCTTCTCCAAATGCTTTTTTAAAGTCTTCTTGGGTATTGAAGTAGTCGGTATATTCGCCTTTGTAGCGGTAGTTGACCATATTGGTGCTGTAATTCAATTGATAAATGCCTTTTTTCAAGGAAGTATCAAAATAGAACGTATTAAATTTTTGCTGGCCTGAAGGTTGTAATATGGTTGATTTTTGGGGAAATATTCCTTTGTCTCCTTTGAAGCGGCCTAAAAAGCTGTACAGGCCGGCATCTTGATCGGGACCGTCGTAAAACAGGCTCAGCTCTTCCGGAAAGCGGTTTTTACTGTATTGGTTTTTAAAGAAATTGAAACCGACGGTGGCTTTTAAATCTGTTTTGTTGGGAAGGTTGAAAGAGAAGCGGTTGTTGATATCCAAAAGATTGGCTGTGTTTTTGGTTTCCAAATAATCCAGCAGCCCCCATCCTGAAAAACGTGAGTTTTTCGGATATTTTTGTTTTCCCAGATTATGGGCGGCCAACACGTTTAAATCGACATAATCGCCAATGTTTAAGTTGTAATTGGCTTGATAGTTGCGGTTTTCTACTTTGCGGCTGCCGATACGGTTGTTCATGGTACGAAGCTGAAGATCCAACTTGTTGTTGTCGTTTTCGTATTCCACTTTGACCAAATGGCTGTTTGAGCGTTGTTGCAGGCTGGTCGGGTCGATTGGAGTCAGGTCCCATTGCGGTGCTAAATTCTCTTTCCAGCTTCTTTCCAAATCATCAACATAATCTCTTTGCAAAACCTCAGGATCGTTATATTTTTTGGAGAAAGGGTAGTCCCAATAGCTTTTACCGACCGCATTGCGTTTGGAAAAGTCGCGAACCCAACGATTTTGCCCTTGGTCGAATTTCAATAAGTTGCTTTCAAAATATTCTTGTTTTTTACGGTCTAAATATTCTTCGCCAAAATTGCCGATACGCTGACCGCCGCCGCCTACTTTATAGTTTTGCTCGACATTACGGTGGCTGTAACCATATAACGCGCCAAGGCGCGCACCGCTGTCAAACCATTTTTGTACCGCTCCGGTTGCCATAAAATTGCTTTTGGTGCTGTTTGTGCCGGTTAATCCTTTGGTTAAAAGCCCAAAGGTATGGTTTCCGTGTACCACATCGTCCACCCGTAAAGTACGGAAATTGGCTGTACCGGATAAGGTATTGATGCCGTTGGCACCTGTGAAACTGCCTTTGGTTACATCCACACCGGCAATAAAATTGGGATCCAGTGCCGTACCGAATTGCGAAGAGCTGCCGCTGCGTCCGGCATCGGCAGAAGTGGAATAGAAGGTTTGGGTTACGCCGTCAACCATCGTATTGACGCGTCCCAAACCGCTATCGCCACGAATATTGACCGCCAATACCCCCGATCCCTTGTCTTGTTGGGTGAAGACGCCGGGCATGCTCCGCACGATGGCATCGATGTTTTCGCTGGATTGATAAACGCGTTCACGCGAACTTTTGGCTTGGCCTTCGGTAAAAACTTTTTTCTCTTTGGCAATGTATTTGCCTTTGACTTGAATTTCATCAAGCTCTTGAGTTGAAACCTCGTCTTCTGCGTGTGCGATACTTGTTATAGCCAGTAAAGATAATGTCAGTAGGTTTAATTTGAAATTCGGATTCATAATAGTTACCTCAGAAACGAAGTTCGTTACTTTATAACATATTATTAAACTTTACAAATATTTTAATAATGAATTTTATTTATTGAAAAATAAAACAGATTCTTGTTTTAGGAGATAACTCAAACGCATATGATGAATATGGCTGAAAAGATAAAGCGGGTCTGAATTTGAATTTTATTAGCAGGGAAGAGGGAAGATTTAATTGGATTTAAACAGACGAAAGAAGAAAATTTGATTGCAATATGTGAATTGGGCCGTCGGTTTAAAATGAAACCGGCAAAAAACGTGAAATGCAAAATATAAAGTCAATATAGAAAGGTTTGAATTCAGTTGAAGCAAAGGCCGATCTTTGCAAAATTCTTCTTTCTCTGACAGCCTAAACCCAAATATGGGTTTTCGGTTGCTGGGGAAAAGGGATTTTTGCAAAGGTTCGGTTGTATAGTGGATTAACAAAAATCAGGACAAGGCGACGAAGCCGCAGACAGTACAGATAGTATGGCAAGGCGAGGCAACGCCGTACTGGTTTAAATTTAATCCACTATATTTCGGCAACTGTTTTTGAAACATCTCCTTTTCGAATTTCCAATGGATTCCAGTTTGGTGAATGACGGCGGAAGTGAGGGTTTTAAAAACAGGTTTACCGGGGAAGAGGTCGTCTGAAACGATGAATTCACGTTTTCAGACGACCTCTTCCGATTTGCGGCTTCTATGCCGCATCGGACGATTCTTCCTTGACCGCGTCCAGCAGCGGTATCAACAGCTCTTCCACCAATCTTTGGAACAACGCCCCTTCCACCGGCTCGGTGTCTTCGTTGCCGAACACTAGGGCGACTTCGGTATAGTCTTTTTGCCCTTTGCTGACTTTGTTGCCGTGATAGCTTTCCTTGGCTTTGTTCAGGGCATCTTCCCAGCTCTGTTTTTTGCCGTAGGCTTCGGCGGCGGCGAGACTGGTTTTGGCGAAGAAAGGCAGCGGGCGCGTTTGTCCGAGATTGAAGAACGTCAGCCATTTTTGCAGCATTTGTTGCGCTTGGCTGCTGGGGATTTCGGGATAAAGCCTTGTTTCTTCAGGCTGAACAATATGGGTTTGGCGGGTTTCGGTTTCAGACGACCCTACTGCCGACCCTACCGCGCAAAAGATTAAATGTTCGAGCAGGAGGGCGATGCGCTGCGGGGCATTGGGTTTGCGGTCGAGGTAGAACACTTGACCGCATTGGTACAGGTTGCCGAGGCTGCCTTGCAGGGTTTGCCCGTCGAACGGGATTTCGTAGGCGAAGGGCGGCAGTTTCGGGCTTTGCAGCAATGCGCCGTCTATGCGTTTGGCGGCGGCTTGGAAATTCTGCTGCCACAATTTACCCAATTCACCGGCGGGTAACAGGCTTTCGGCATCGAGGCGGACGGCGGTTTCTTGAAAGTCTTGGTTGTGGCGGCGGGCGTCAAGGTAGGCGGCGGCGATTTTGTCGGCGCGTTGCGGCTCGAAGGGTTCGGCGGATTCCCATGCTTCGTCGCGGTAGGGTTCGCGCCAGCCCAAGGTTTGTTGCAGCCATGCTTTGACGGGATTTTTCCAGAAGCGGATAAAGTCGTCCTGCCAAACGGTCGGTGCGGGGCTGTTTTCTTCGAGGGCTTCGCTGAAAAACGGACGCGCCTGTTCGCGCGGACGGTTGAGGGCTTCGGCGTAGTCCTGCCGCGTGCTGAAGAGGTCGTCTGAAATGTTGTCTGCTATGAAATAGCGGTGGGAGAACGGTTGCAGCGGATGTTGCTCGACCCAGTGTTCCGCCAGTTCTTTGCTGCGCCGTCCGGTCATGGCGGCGATGGTGTCGATGAATTCGCTGACAAGGGCGGAGGGGGCGAGTTCGTCGTCGTTGCGGATGCTGCGGCCGACGTAGGAGAGATAAAGGATGTCGCGCGCGCTGATGATGGCTTCGAGGAAGAGGTAGCGGTCGTCGTCGCGGCGGGCGCGGTCGCCTTTTTGCGGGTGTTTGGCAATCAGGTCGAATACTGCGGCTTTGGTATTGCGCGGGAAATCGCCGTCGTTCAGCCCCAACAGGCAGATGACTTTAAACGGCAGGCTCCTCATCGGCACCATGCTGCAAAAGGTGATGCCGCCGCGCAGGAAGCCCGCTTGGCTTTCGCTGCCTAAAAAGCGGCGGATGTGGTGGATGACCGTGTGTTGCGGCAAAGTACCGCAAAAGCCTGCCAACGCGGTTTCTTCCTGCCATTTTGCCAACGCCTGCTCAAACTGCTGCAAGGCGTATTGGTCGTCGGCGTCGGGCAGAAACAATGACTGCACCAAATCGCGGCAGCATTCCGTCCATTCCTCCGCCGCTGCGGGTTTGCGCCACTCGGCGGCGAGGCGTGACAGTGTGCGGATGAAGGCGGCAAAGCGGCCGAACACATCGAGGCGGTTGACATCACCGTGCCACGCGCTGACGTTTTGCCAGAGCGGGCTGCCGTCGTCAGGCAGCATCCAGCCCAACACGATGCGTTCCAACGCCTGCTGCCAGGTGAACAGATTGTCCGCCGCGCCGCGCATCGTTCCGTCCAACCCCCAATGCACGTTCAATTCGGCAATGGTGTCGTGCAGCAGCGGCAAATCGTCCGCCGTCAGCCCGAAACGGCGCAGCACCAAACCGCTTTCCAACAGCGGCAGCACTTTATCGACTTCAAACCGGCTTTCCAGCAAATCCAGCGTCTGCTCCAGCGCGTAAAGCAGCGGCTGGCGGCGGCTGAGTTTCACGTCCGACACCGAATACGGCAAAGCCTGCGCCCCGCCCTGCGCCTGCCCGAACACCGCTTCGATAAACGGGCTGTATGGTTCGATGTTCGGCGTCAAAACGGCAATATCGTGCGGCTGCCAGTCGGGATGTTCGTGCAGAATCCGCAACAGCTTGTCTTTCAAAATCTGCAATTCGCGCAGAGGGCTGTGTGCCGACACGATACGGACGGAGCCGTCGTCCAGCAAATCCGCGCGGCTGTGTTCAGACGGCATCCGCAGGTTTTGAATGTCGTTTTGCAGGCAGTGCAGCAGCGTGTCGTCTGAAACCTCTTCAAACACGGGCTGTTCCTCCAAGCCGATTTCCGTCAGAAAATCAAAAAAATCACGCCCCTGCTTGCCCAACGACGCCAACAGCGGATGCCCCGTCTGCGACAAATCCGCCTCGTCGCCGCCCTTCAAAAGCTGCGCCGCCTCAATCACATTGCCCCAATACTGGCCGCTCGGATTGAGCGCGAACACAAACACATCGCAATGTTCCGAAATTTTCTGCAAAAGCTGCAAATACATCGGCGCCATCGTCGAAATGCCGAACACGAAAAACCGCTCGGGCAGGTGCGCCTTATCCAAAGACGACAGCAGCTTTTCCCACAACGCCACACGGTGCGGCGCGGATTGGTTGCCATCGTCCAAATAGCGCCAAAGCTGCGCCTGCCAGACCTCGTCGTCGCCCAGCCCCAGAAGTTTACCTTCCTGCCAGGCATCAATCCACTGCGGCCGGTACACCAGATACTGGTCGAAAATATCCGCCAACTGCCCCGCCAACTGATAATCCGCCGACTCGCCGCTGCCCAAATAGCTTTGCAAGACAGAACGGACGTTTTCAAACTCAGAGGCCGTCTGAAAACGCTCGCTGCGGAACAAATCCAAAAGCCGCCAGCGCATCACCTCCGGCGAAAACGGACTGAGCGCGGGAATATCGGGAATCAGCTTCTGCATCAACTGCCACGTCAAACCCGCCGGCAGGCTGAATTGCAAATTCGCCGCCACCCCTAGTTCGCGCGCCAGATACACGCTCAAATAACGCCGCATCCCCTGACTCTGTACCACAATCTGTTCCGCCGCCAAAGCAGACTCAAGCGGCCTGACCCTTTGGATTCCGGCAAACAGGGCGGCTAGCGATTCAAGGCGGTTGGATTGGTAGAGGTAGAACATGGCGGGAGTAGGGCGGTGGATAATAAACGGGATTATATAGTGGATTGAAATAGAAAATACCTGCGCGTGAATATCGGTACAGGTATTTTTATTTGGATCGACAGGATATGGGCTTATCGGCTGATGACGGTTGTTTTACCGCATCTGTTTTAGGGATGGAATAGTAACGGAGAGAGATGGGTTTAAGGTCGTCTGAAAATGTTTCAGACGACCTTAAAACATCTTTCAATCGCTATGTCCGAATATGGTTTCTCTTGCCAGTGGGAAATGGTAGGCCGGCTGTTTATTGGGATTGATAGTAAAAGGTCGTCTGAAAATATTTCAGACGACCTTGGTTGTTTACGATGCCGCTATTTCCGCCGCGCAAGGTTTGGCGGTTTTGTGTTTTGGAGATTTCAAGAAATTGCGGCAATCTTCCAAAATTTGGGGCAGAAGCGGTTCGAATTCCTTTCTGCTGCGGATTTTGCCGGTGTAAAACGGCATCGTGTAAGGATAGTAATAATACATGTCTTGCATCCATTGCGCGCCTTCTTTGGTTTTACCTTGACGGTAGAGGTAGAGGCCGACCTGGTAGGCATTGCTGTAAGGGCGGTAGGTGAGTGCGTCGAATGCCGCTTTTTGCGCCCAAGGTTGGACTTTTTCATCGGCCGGATCGGCACGGCGGGTCAGGCTCAGGTCGGCATAATAGGCCAGCATGGGACTGGTTTCGGAAATGCGGCGCAGTCCGGAAATTTTGGCGTTGACTTGAGACGGGTCGTCGGTTTTGGGTTGACGGCTGTAAGCGGTCAGGTCGGTGTAGTTCCAGCCTAAGTGCAGCGTGCCGCCGATAATGGCCAATGCGGCGATACCGCCTGCCAAATTGCGGCGGCGGGCTTGTTTGATTCCGTCGGATACATCTTCAAAACGCGCGCTTGAGAGCGAAAGCATGAGGGCGAACGGAGTCAGGAAGTAGATGTACCAAAGCGGGTATTCGAGCATGCTGTGGCACATGGTTACGCTTGCGGCGGTCAGTAGGAACAGGTTGGCAGGATTAGACGGACGGGTAATCAAACGCCAAACGCCCGCCAGCATGGTTCCCGCGCTCAATAATGCACCTGTCAGCCCCATTTCGGCAAGGATTTGCAGGATAAGGTTGTGGCAGTGGGTGAACAAAACGCCGAGAATGTTATTGGCAAAGTACTGTTTTTCCGCATTTAACAGGAAACTCAGGCTGCCGAAGCTGTTCCAGCCGTGTCCGAAGATTGGGGAGCGGGTAAAGGCGGTCCAAGCATTCCGCCATTCGATTTGGCGTGCAGAACCTTCAAAATCACTATGACCGGCGCGTTCTATGGCGGTTTCGTAACGGCTGTTGCCCAGTAAATCAAGCAATGCCCCCATGCCGAACTGAAAAACCGCAGCCAATACCGCTGCGAAAAAGAAGATTTTAATTAAGCGTGCCGATTCGCGGCCTGCCCGCCAGTACCAAAAAGGCAGAATCAATACGATGGCGATGATGTAGCCCAAGATAGTGCGCGAGTTGACCAAACCCAAGACGGCAGTCAGCAGAAATACGCAAACCAATCCCAGCCAGTCGGGCATTTTCCGCGTTGCCCACAAATAGGATGCGGCAAGTACGCCCCACATCAGATAATGGCCCAGATGGTTGCGTTGTCCGAGCTGACCGTTTACCGTTCCGCCGCCGTAAGCCAATATGCCGTGAAACAGGGAAATGTCCGACCATCCTTTGAACTGCATAAACGCCACGACAGCCTGCGCAGCTGCACCAAAAAACAACGACCATGCGAATACGGTAACAACTCGATCCTGCCCGTAAGCGGAAATCCAGCCGCGACAGGCCCAGGCAGATAGGGCGAGGATGACGAAAGTCCATGCCGCCAAGTCGCTCATTCCTGGATACAGCAAACCCATTGCCCGTGGCTGTATCGCCCAATATGCCGCCATCAGCAACAGTCCGACAGATACATAAGGCAGGCGGATATTGAGCAGGCCTTTATATGCCGAAGCCAAAACTAAAATTGTCGCACCCAAGAGGGACCCGGCTTCAAGGTAGAAGCTCGGCAGCGGGCCTACGCGGTAAATCGACAGGAAAGGGACGGCGCAAACCCAGATAAAACAAATCCATAAAGGCAGCAGGCGGACATTCCATTCATTCTTAATATGATATGCGGTACGGGCAAACATCATTTCCCCTCTTTTTTGTGTTGTTTGATAAATGCGAGGCAGGCGATAAAGAAAATTATGCAGGAGCTAAGCGACAATGCGGCGCACAGACGTTCGGCAGGTGAAGCGTCAAACAGGCGCATGACCGCTTCGGCAAAATAAATCAGAATCAGCATGGAGCTGTATTGATAAGTATAAATACGGCCCTTGAGTATGCCGCCCAGCGGCAGGCATAAAGGCAGGGCTTTGAGGGCAAGCCATGAACCGCCGTCGCGCAAAGGCGCAATCCACAATTCCCAAGACAAGGAAAGAAGGATCAGAAAAATCAGGCTGGCGCACGAGGCAAGATAGGGTAGGGAAGGTTTCGATGATGTATTCACGGGCAAGTCTGAACGGTTTTTAGCCGGATATTGGAACGCGAATTATACCGAAACAGGATGTGATGACGCAAAAAGGTCGTCTGAAACCCACTATCTGAAGGTTGAACTGCACCCCAAAAGTTGGACACATCCCCTCCAACTCGCAAGGTGCAGTTTTTTTATGAGCAAATATACATTACACTTCAAATACCAAGCCGTACTCCACTACCTGCACATACGC